>CAZGAI010000107.1:0-9769 GCA_964523175.1 uncultured Victivallales bacterium
AATCATAAGCCTTTTATTGTATGGCAATTAACTCAAAAACATCAATTAATATCCGATTATAGCTGGCGCAGTTTTAGTTATACTCAGCAGAAATTAAAATTAGCAGGCAACATAAATCCCTTAACAGCTTATCTAAAGATTATCTGAATATTTTTTTTCCTCCTCCAGTATATTATGAGTATTTACAAAAAGAAAATTCTAAAAAAGTAAGAAAAAAAGCTAACTATATCTAATGTTTAATAAGAGAACTCCCCCCTCTGACCATTTGAAGTAATATTCACTAACCTATTTCCATAAAACTTAAGTATTATTATCTACATTGTAGTTAATTCGTGGAATTTTAGCTTGAAAGAACCACATTACTGAATTAGTTTTCTTTTTATTACAACTCAAATTTGGTTTGAGTACTATATGCAAGTATAACCCACAATGTGCATTTAAATTTTACAAATGGGTTTAAGTTGTTTAATTTTATATGGTTTCAACTGTATTGCAGTTGATTAAATTACGTTTAGAATTTATAAAATTTAAACCGCAAGGAGTAGCTCATCATACTGCATACTGAGCTACTGCACAATGTGGGTTTAAGTGGGACATTAATGAAAAAAATATCAATCAATATTACTGAAATGAGCTGCGCATCATGTGCAGCTAAAGTTGAAAAAAAACTAAACTCTATTGACGGAGTTCAGGCTAATGTTAACTTTGCGACTGCTAAAGCTAATATATCCCTTACCAGCAACAAAATTTCTATTGAACAGTTAACTGGAGAAATCATAAAGCTTGGATATAATGCTGTATTACAAACCGATTTTCCAGAGGACAACAAGAAAATTGAGGCTGCTGTAGAAAAGGAATATAAAATATTAAAAATAAGTTTTATTATTTCTGTTATTTTTTCTATACCTCTGTTACTGGATATGTTTGTAAGAATGGCTGGTTATCATAATACCATTTTATCAAATGCTGTGTTTCAATTTATTCTGGCCTCTGTTGTTCAGTTTGGCGTTGGTTATAGATTTTACACTCATTCCTATAAAGCACTTAAAGCTTTTGCCCCAAACATGGATGTTCTTGTTGCTCTTGGAACATCAGCAGCATATTTCTTCAGCATTTATAATGCATTTTTCAACTTTAGTAATGCGCCCAAACATCTTTATTTTGAATCCTCAGCAGTCCTAATAACACTAATCCTGCTAGGAAAACTCTTTGAGACAAAAGCAAAAGGCAAAACCTCAGATGCCATAAAAAAATTAATAGAGCTTCAACCTGATACAGCCTGTCTAATTTGTAAAACTCCGACCGGCTCGGTCGAAAAAACAATAAAATTTGATGAAATTGAATTGGGAAACATTTTACTTGTTAAACCTGGAGAAAAAATACCTGTTGACGGTGAATTAATCGAGGGATCTTCTCATGTAGATGAATCAATGCTTACTGGAGAAAGTCTTCCAGTAACAAAGCATATTGGAGACAAAGTTTTTGGTGCAACTATCAACAGTACCGGGGCCTTTAAAATAAAGGCTGAGAGAGTAGGTAAAGATACTGCTTTGGCCAAAATTATTAAAATGGTTGAAGAAGCCCAGGGATCCAAAGCTCCTATACAGAGATTTGCCGATAAAATTTCACTATATTTCGTTCCTACTGTAATCGGTATTGCTGTAATAACATTTCTAGCATGGTATTTTATTGATGGTAATATAACTCCCGCCCTAATTAGTGCTGTATCTGTTCTTGTCATTGCCTGTCCCTGTGCTTTAGGTCTTGCTACTCCCACTGCAATAATGGTAGGAACTGGCAAAGGTGCAGAGCTTGGGATTTTCATCAAAGGCGGAGAGATTCTCGAAAAGGCCGGAAAACTGGATACAGTGCTCTTTGATAAGACCGGAACCTTAACTGAAGGAAAACCGGCTGTTACTTCTATTAATACTGTGGGGAATATTTCACAAAATAAATTATTATATTACCTGGCTGTTGGTGAAAAACATTCGGAACATCCATTGGCTGCAGCTGTATTAGCAAAAGCAAAAACTAAACTATCTGACACTATCCCTGATCCTCTTAGTTTCAAATCTGTTTCAGGAAAAGGAATTAAAGCTGAAATTAAAGAGGGAACTCTTCTTGCGGGAACTGAAAAATTCCTAAAATCAAACTCTGTTATTATTGAGCAACTACTAAACAGCAAAGAAATCACAAAAGCTGAAACTATAATTTTTGCTGCATTAAACGGTAAATATATTGGGAATATTGGTATATCAGACGAAATAAAACCGTTTTCTTCAAAGGTAATCCAAATATTAAAGGATATGAAACTTGATTCTTATATGATTACCGGAGATAACAAACTGACCGCAAAGGCTGTGTCAGAAAAGGTTGGCATTACAGATTATTTTGCTGAAACACTGCCTGAAGATAAAATTAATATAGTAAAAAAACTGCAGGGTAAAGGTAAAAAAGTTGCAATGGTAGGTGATGGTATCAATGACGCTCCTGCTTTAGTTGCAGCTGATATAGGTATTGCAATTGGATCAGGTACAGACATTGCAATTGAATCAGGTGATATTGTATTGGCCAGAGGAGATATTACCTTGATTCCGGAAGCAATAAGGCTCTCAAATAAAACATTTAATAAAATAAAACAAAATTTATTCTGGGCATTTATATATAATGTTATAGGAATACCTATTGCTGCTTTAGGACTCCTAAATCCTATGATTGCGGGTGCAGCAATGGCATTCAGCTCAGTTTCTGTTGTTCTCAACTCTTTAAGCCTGAGACGTTATAAAACTATATCTATTACAAAATATGAATATTCTCCAGAAGAACATTAAATGCAATTATTATAAGAATCAAGCCTCCCAGTATTTCCATCTTTCTACCAAAAAGGCGCCCAAGTTTTTTCCCTATGTAAACTCCGATAAATGAGAGGATAAAAGTAACAACACCAATTATTATCGATGGGAGAAATATCCCCATTTCAATCAGTGAAAAACCTATACCTACAGCAAGTGCATCAATGCTTGTTGCAACTGCCAGCATCAAAAGAACTGATATTTTTAAAGAAACTTCAGCCGATGATTTTCCTTTTTTTGCTTTAACTGAATCATATATCATTTTTAATCCGATAAATAGTAGGATGACAAATACGATCCAATAATCAAAATCTGATATAAAATCATTGAATTCTCTTCCAAGCAGCCAGCCTATTACAGGCATAACACCCTGAAAAACTCCAAAAAACAGGGCAATTATTAACGCATGTTTGATTTGCACATTCTTAATTGAAATTCCATTTGTTATGGATACTGCAAAAGCATCCATCGCAAGACCAACTGCCAGTAAGATCAAAAATGTAAAACTCATATCAATATTCCGGGGTTAGTTTAATATTATAGCTAAAGTTTCGGATTTCAGGTTTTGAAAATAATTTAATATTATTATGTTTTACATGAGTTATCAATTATCTGAAATAACAAATAAATTTGATATACAAACTACCAAGAAACATAATAAAATGAACATCTAAATAAACTCCTGATGTAAGTAAAATTCAACTCCTATACTATATGGAATATTATTCTATGTATTGAAGATTCCCACTAAATACACTATAATTTAATTTTGTGTGCAGTTCTCTATTAAAAAAATAATAGTTTATCTGTTACTGTATCTTTCGGAGCAACCTTTGTTAGACCGAAAGATGATAAAGACAGTATTATAAACAGAGCAGATAAACTTATGTATAAAAGCAAACAAAATGAAAGAAACCAGATTACGATCGGCTAAGCTCAAATCATTGCTTTGCTCGTAATCATGTCCGTATTCGATAAAATATAATATCATTTTAATAAATGTTTGTTCTAAGTAAATCATAAATTTTACAAGTGTCTCATATGTCTCTGTGATACACTATTCACTCTAAAAAACATGAGACATAAGACAGCTTACTCATCTGTTAATATTTTTATTTTTATATAACGTCTTTATTATATATTAGTTACAATATATTTTCATATTCTATTGCTTTTTTGGCACGATAATAGCTTTAATAAAGTTCAATAATAAAAGGAGTAGGTGATAATGAAACGACAAATTATTAAAATAGATGAAGACAAGTGTAATGGTTGCGGTGTCTGTATACCTAACTGCCCTGAAGGTGCAATCCAAATGATTGACCAGAAAGCGCGTTTAATAAGTGATCTTTTCTGTGATGGATTGGGTGCTTGTATAGGAGAATGTCCTCAAGGGGCAATATCTACTGAAGAGCGTGAGGCAAGCATACAATGAGCGTAGAGTTTTAGTGGAAAATATCATTCCCAAAGGCAAAAATACAATTAAAGCGCATCTTAAACATCTCAAGAGCCATGGAGAAAAGAAGTTATTACAGGAAGCTCAGGATGTGTTAAAGGAAAATAACATTAATATAGATATCTGTGACAATGAAAAAGACAAGCTTCCCTGCGGGTGTCCAGGTAATATGGCTAAAGCGCTTAAGAAAAAAGAATCAGACAATGGGGCTAGTGGAGATGTTAACTCAGAATTAAGTCAATGGCCGATTCAATTAAAATTGATAAATCCAAATGCTCCGTATTTGGATGAAGCAGACTTGTTAATTGCTGCTGATTGCACAGCATTTGCAGACGGGAATTTTCATAAAAATTTTATTAAAGATAGAATTACTATTATTTTCTGTCCTAAACTTGATCATAATATTGACGAATATATAGATAAATTAGCCAATATCTTTATTAATAAGTCCATTAAATCTGTAACAATAGCAAGAATGGAGGTTCCATGTTGCGGAGGGACTGAAATAATAGTTCGTAAAGCCTTAGAACAGGCTGAAAAAAATATTCCCATCGAAATAAAAATAATAAAGATAGGATAATAAAATGAGTTTATTTAGCTTTTTAAAGAAAAACTGTTGTGATAAAAATATTAATATTAAAGAGGAGAATTCCGATATGAGTATGTTCTGTTACCAATGTCAGGAAGCCAGTAAAAATACTGGATGTACAGTTGCAGGAATGTGTGGTAAAAAAGCTGATACAGCAAAATTGCAGGATGAATTAGTCTTGGCTCTGAAATGTTTGTCAGTAAATAGCGAGGGAAAAGTTACTGATGAAATAGGAGAATTTATTTGTGAGGCACTTTTTGCTACAATAACTAATGGTAATTTTGATAACGACAGCTTTAAATGCTATATAGATGAAGCAAAAGCCAAAAGTAAAAAATTATCAAAGGCTGATTGTTGCTGTGGATCTTTATCTGCAGGTGTACTTGCAACCGAAAATGAAGATGTACGTTCTTTACGTGAACTCCTCATATATGGCCTTAAGGGAATTGCAGCTTATGCTCATCATGCTGCTACACTCGGCAAGAAAGATAAATCAGTATATGCTTTTTTAGCTGAAGCTTTGGCATCAACAACAAAAGAACTGTCAGTTGATGAAATGGTCGGCTTAGTCCTTAAAGCAGGAGAAGTTGCAGTTACAACTATGGCTCTCCTGGATGCTGCTAATACTGAAACTTATGGAAATCCTGAACTTTCCAAAGTTAATATCGGCGTCAAAAGCAATCCTGGAATTTTAATTTCAGGACACGACTTAAAAGATATGGAAGAACTTCTAAAACAGACTGAAGGTACTGGTGTTGATGTTTACACTCATAGTGAGATGCTTCCAGCCAACTACTACCCTGCATTTAAGAAATATAAACATCTTGTTGGAAATTATGGAAATGCATGGCATAAACAGGATAAAGAATTCGCATCTTTCAATGGTCCGATACTTATGACAACAAACTGTATAACACCAGTTCAAGACAGTTATAAAGATAGATTTTTTACAACAAATGCCGCTGGATATCCCGGAACAAAGCACATTGCTCATAGAAAAGATGGCGAAGCAAAAGATTTTTCCGAAATTATTGCTCTTGCAAAAAAATGCCAATCTCCAACAGAAATTGAAAAAGGTGAAATAGTTGGTGGATTTGGACATAATCAGGTGCTTGCTCTTGCTGATAAAGTTGTTGAAGCTGTAAAATCCGGTGCAATAAAAAGATTTATTGTGATGGGCGGATGTGACGGACGTCAGAAAAACCGTTCATATTTCACAGAAGTAGCTGAAGAATTACCAAAAGATACAATAATTCTTACAGCAGGTTGTGCAAAATACCGTTATAACAAACTTGAACTCGGCGATATAGGTGGTATTCCAAGAGTTCTTGATGCCGGTCAGTGTAATGACTGCTATTCACTTGCTGTTATAGCTCTGAAATTGAAAGAGGTTTTTGAACTTGAAGATATTAATGATCTTCCAATATCATTTGATATAGCATGGTATGAGCAGAAAGCTGTTGCTGTACTTCTTGCATTGCTACACCTTGGAGTAAAAGGAATCCGCTTAGGACCAACACTTCCTGCATTCCTGTCACCGACTGTTGTAGATGTCCTTGTCAAAAACTTTGACATCAAAGGCACAGGAGAAGCTAAAGCTGACGTTAAAGCTATGATGGCTGGAAAATAAACATTTAAATAAATAGAGAAGGGTTTTAAGCCCTTCTCTTCTACCTTTACAATGAACGTGACAGATTCTTTCCTGCTCGCACTGTAATAAATCTATCTATCAAATCTTTAAATCATTTTTTGAAATAAACATCTCTTGACTTTTTTATTTTTTGCACATACTATATCTATACATCGAGAGCGTTCGATGTTTTGATATTTATAAAGATTTATTATAACAGTTTAAAATTTCAAAAAATATATTATAATTGTATAATCAGAGTAGGTTTCCAATAAATATTTGGAGTTTTATTTTAAAGAAATGAGTTTAGGAGTATCAGGTAAAAATAGCACAAGAAAGGAATTATGGAAACAGACAAAAACAAACCACACGGCTTTATTGTAGGAATAGTAGAGGCTTTTCTTAAGGGACCTCTTTCTATTTTATTGATAATTGCAGCGGTAATTTTAGGTATAATTGCAATTTCTTCTACACCACGTGAAGAAGAGCCGCAAATAGTTGTACCGATGGCTGATATTTCAGTTTCATTTCCAGGCCATTCTCCTTCAGAAGTTGAAAAACTTGTAACTGTACCGCTTGAAAAGCTATTATGGCAGATTGATGGTGTTGAACATGTCTATTCTATAAGCAGACGAGGTGAGTCGTTCGTAACAGTACGTTTCTATGTTGGAGAAAACAGAGAAGACTCTATTATCAAACTTAGAGACAAAATAGAGGCAAATCGTGATGTAGTACCTCCCGGAGTTAGAAACTGGATAGTTAAACCGGTAGAAATTGATGATGTTCCTATAGTTACTCTTACGCTATTCTCAAATAAATTGGGTTCGTTTGAGTTGCGAAGACTGGCGGAAGAATTAAAAACACATATTGATAAAACCCGTGATATTTCCAAATCAGAAATCCTGGGAGGTTACAAAAGAGTAATTCAGATTGAACCTGACATGGAAAAAATGTCTGCTAGAAATATTTCTCTAAATGAAATAATTACTGCTTTACAACAAAATAATACTTCTGCTCAAGCCGGAATAATAAATCATAATAATCAATCTAAAAAGATACTGGTCAATAACCTTATAACAAATGTTACTGATATCAAAAACACTGTTATCAGTAATGTTGATAATAAAACAATAAGAATAGAAGATGTAGCTGCAGTAGAAGATAGTCATGAAGAGCCAAATCAATATTTAACAATGGGGTTTGGTCCTGCTTCACCACTATATAATAAATATAAAGATGAAAGGTTGAATGCTGTAACACTTTCATTCAGTAAGAAAAAAGGTACAAACGCTGTATCTGTAGCAAAAAATATTATCAGTAAATCGAAACAACTCGAGAAAAAAATTCTACCATCTGACGCACATATCCTGATAACCAGGAATTATGGTGAGATTGCGAACAATAAAGTAAACAGCCTTATGTGGAGCATGTTCTTTGCCATAGTTACAGTTGTTATTTTAATTTTTATTACAATGGGGTGGCGTGAAAGTCTTGTTGTAGGCATGGCCGTCCCAGTTAGCTTTGCACTTGCTCTATTCGTTAATTATCTATTTGGCTTTACTATTAACCGGGTAACTCTTTTTGCCTTGATATTAAGTTTAGGATTGGTTGTAGATGACCCTATAACAAATGTTGACAATATCCAAAGGCATATTAAAATGGGCAAGTTCCCTCCGTTTTTAGCAACGTTATTTGCCGTTAAAGAAGTTCTACCACCTGTTATCATGTCCACTCTGGCAATAATAATTTCTTTTTCACCTATGTTCTTTATCACCGGCATGATGGGCCCCTACATGGGACCAATGGCAATAAATGTTCCCCTAACTGTAGTTTTTTCAACTCTTTGTGCGTTAACCTTTGTGCCTTGGCTTGCATATAAGCTATTAAAAAAATATGGACGAACTGATGGTGCCACCTTAGAAGCAGTAGCTGTTGATACAACTCCTAAGTGGATAAAAAAGTTATACCGTACAGTTTTATCTCCATTTCTCGTAAAAAGTAGAGCATACATTCTACTTTTAGTTATTTTTCTACTATTGTGCATATCTGGTGTACTGCTTGTTGCCAAAGTTCCTTTAAAGATGCTGCCGTTCGATAATAAAGACGAACTGCAGCTTATTGTAGACATGCCTGAAGGAACATCTTTGGAAAAAACAGATATGGTTGTCCAGAAACTTGAAGCATATTTAAAAACAGTTAAAGAAATTACTGACTTTGAAACTTATACGGGGATCAATTCACCGATTGATTTTAATGGCCTCGTCAGACATTATAATTTCCGAAGACAGTCAAATTTTGCTGACATAAGAATTAACCTTCTCCCTAAAAATAAACGTTCAATGCAGAGTCATGCCATAGCATTAAGAATTAGAAAAAGATTAACTGAAATAGCCGAAAAAAATAATGCAGTTGTAAAAATAGTGGAAGTACCTCCGGGACCACCTGTTATTTCAACGATTACAGCAGAACTTACCGGTGAAGAGCATCTGGAATATTCAGAATTAATTGCTGCTGCTAAAAAACTGCAGGGCAAACTTAAAGAAGTTGACCCTATTCATATTGTCGAGATAGATGATATGGCTGAAACCCCTCATGCGAGAATCGACTTTATACTTTCTAGAGAAAAAATTGCCGCTCACGGACTTAGTGCTGAGAGTATATACAAAACTATCAGCAACTCTGTTTCCGGAAATGATGCAGGAATAGCTCATTTTCCTGGTGAACGCAATCCCCTGTTTATTAACGTAAAACTACCTCTAAAAGATAGGTCCGAAGTAGGCAGATTGGAACAGCTCTGGATAAAAGGTAAAAATGGCAGCATGGTACAGCTGTCAGAACTTGGCTCTTTTAAAGAAGTTACAGAAGATCAACCCATATATCACAAAAATCTTGAAAGAATTGTGTTTCTAACTGCTGAAGCCGCAGGAAGACCACCCGGAGAACTCATTGTCAGCGCAATGCTTAACTTAAATAAAGATCCGCTGCCTAAAGACATAAATGTAGAATGGGCAGGAGAAGGTGAATGGGAAATTACTCTGAGAGTACTTCGTGACCTTGGCATTGCTTTTGGCGTAGCTTTGCTCGGAATATATCTGCTTATGACTATTCAAATGCGCAGCTTTTTAATGCCGACAATTGTAATGATGTCTATACCATTAACAATAATCGGAATTGCTCCGGGGTTTTATATCTTGAATTTGATTACCAGTAAAAATATAGGTCTCTATCGTGACCCGGTATTC
>CAZGAI010000108.1:0-9630 GCA_964523175.1 uncultured Victivallales bacterium
CTCAACAGCGCATTATTGACTCTTTCTTTCCTGTAGCCACCGGGGGAACATTCTGTACACCCGGTCCGTTCGGCGCCGGAAAAACAGTTCTTCAGCATGCGATAAGCCAGCATGCTCAAGTTGATATTGTAATAATAGCAGCATGCGGTGAACGAGCAGGTGAGGTTGTTGAAATTCTCAGAGAATTCCCTCATTTAGAGGACCCGAAAACAGGAAAAACACTGATCGAACGTTCTATTATTATCTGTAACACAAGTTCCATGCCTGTTGCAGCCAGAGAAGCTTCTGTTTATACTGCCGTAACACTTGCAGAATACTATAGACAGATGGGATTGAACACTTTATTGCTTGCTGACTCAACTTCACGCTGGGCACAGGCCATGCGCGAAATGTCAGGAAGACTTGAAGAAATCCCCGGAGAAGAAGGATTCCCGGCCTACCTTGAATCACTTATTGCCAGTTTTTATGAACGGGCCGGTCTATTTAAACTCAATAATGGAAAAACAGGTTCAATCACAATTGGCGGTGCAGTAAGCCCAGCGGGAGGAAACTTTGAAGAACCTGTAACACAGGCAACATTAAAGGTTGTCGGTGCATTTCTGGGGCTGTCAAGAGAACGTGCTGATGCTCGCCGTTACCCTTCAATTCATCCACTTGACAGCTGGAGTCACTATCCAAGCATTATACCAAAAGAACAGATAGAAAACGCCCAGCACATACTGCGACGCGGTAATGAAGTCAATCAGATGATGAATGTAGTCGGAGAAGAAGGAACTAGCATAAGTGATTTTATCACATATTTAAAAAGCGAGTTTATTGATTCAGTTTACCTTCAGCAAAACACATTTGATAAAGTTGATGGTGCTACAGATGAAGAACGACAAAAATATATCTTTACAATAATCGTTCAAATACTGGATGCATCATTTAAGTTTCAAAAGAAAGAAGAATCTAGAAAATTCTTTGCTGAATTAAGACAGTTATTTATAGATTGGAACTATATTAAATTCAAAACAGAGGACTTCAAGGCAATGGAAGCATCTATTGACAAGAAACTAAAGGAGGCTACCAATGCGTAAGGTTTATCATAGAATTATACAGGTCGCTGGTAATGTTATTACAGTTGAAGCTGAGGATGTAGCATATAATGACCTGGCTGAAGTTACCAGCAAAAGGGGTACTTCCCTTGCACAGGTAATACGCATGCAGGAAAACAAGGTATTCCTTCAGGTTTTTGCGGGAAGCCGTGGAATATCAACAAACGATGAAGTAAGATTTCTTGGTAAACCAATGCAGGTGTCATCTTCAGATGACCTGTTAGGTCGTGTTTTCAACGGTGCGGGTATTCCACGCGATTCACGTCCACCGATCAAAGATAAATTAATTGATATTGGAGGTCCGTCGGTTAACCCTGCAAAAAGAATAATACCTAGCCGGATGGTCCGAACCGGTATTCCTATGATTGATGTGTTTAATACTCTGGTTGTTTCACAGAAAATCCCGATATTCTCTGTTGCCGGAGAGCCTTATAACGCACTATTGGCTAGAATAGCAATGCAGGCAGAAGTAGATGTTATTATCCTGGGAGGAATGGGATTGAAGTATGATGACTATCTCTTTTTCCGTAACACACTGGATGAAGAAGGCGCTCTCTCACGTTCTCTTATGTTTATTCACACTGCTTCAGACCCAATAGTGGAGTGTCTGTTAGTTCCGGATATGGCACTTGCAGTAGCGGAAAGTTATGCTCTCAAGGGCAAAGACGTACTTGTGCTTCTTACTGACATGACAAACTATGCTGATGCAATGAAAGAAATAGCGATAACAATGGAACAGATTCCATCCAACCGTGGATATCCCGGAGATTTGTACAGCCAGTTAGCAGCAAGATACGAAAAAGCTGTTGACTTCGACGGTGCCGGCTCTATTACAATATTGGCAGTCACAACGATGCCGGGTGACGACATAACTCATCCAGTTCCCGATAACACAGGTTACATAACTGAAGGACAGTTTTATCTAAAAAACGGCAGGATTGAACCATTTGGTTCTCTCAGCCGTCTCAAGCAGCAGGTAAACGATAAAACGCGCGATGATCATCGTGTCATAATGGATACAATGATAAGACTTTATGCTAATTATCGAGAAACCGGAGAAAAACAGTCTATGGGATTTCAAATGAGCAGCTGGGATAATAAACTATTGAAATATGGAGGTTTATTTGAATCTAGAATAATGGATCTTTCAGTCAATATCCCACTTGAGGAAGCACTTGATCTTGGCTGGCAAACCCTTGCTGAATGTTTCGACAAATCTGAAACAGGAATCAAAACTGATTTGCTAAATAAATTTTGGCCGAAACAATCAATTTAATAATTTGGTGATTTGACTATTGGGTTCATCTTAAATCACCAGATCACAAAATGTATAAATTCTAAATCTGGAGAATTTGCAAATGCCGAAAATTAAGCTGACAAAAAGTGAATTAAAGACACAGCGCGATTCACTTAAACAGTTCACGCGTTTTCTGCCCACACTCCAGCTAAAAAAGCAACAGCTGCAGCTTGAAACACGTCAAAGCCAGGAACGTATTGAAAAAAACCAAAAACGTGAGATTGAATTTAAGTATCATATAGGATCATGGATATCAATGTTCGCCGACGATACAGATGTTGAACTCTTGACGAAATACATTACAGTTGAAGAAATTGATACAGACCTTCACAACATTGCCGGTGTAGAAATTCCTGTATATAATAGAACAATTTTTGATATATCCGACTACAATCTTTTTATTGAATCACCCTGGATAGATGATGGAATAAAGGCTATTTGCGATTTGATAGAAATCAGAGCAGAGCGTGATATACTAAAAGAACAGTATCGAAGAATAAATAATGAACTTCGTACAACTACACAGCGTGTTAACCTGTTTGAAAAAGTAAAAATACCTGAATGCAAAGAAAATATTCGGAAGATTCAGATTTATCTCGGA
Organism: uncultured Victivallales bacterium; assembly: GCA_964523175.1. Classification (GTDB taxonomy): domain Bacteria; phylum Verrucomicrobiota; class Lentisphaeria; order Victivallales; family GWF2-38-69. The sequence continues at coordinate 2,996 of CAZGAI010000108.1, forward strand.
GATCAGCAGACGAGTGCTGTAGGCAGATCTAAAATAGCTAAGAAGAAAATGGCGGAGGTATCATCATGATTGAAAAAATGCTAAAAACTACAGTTATCTGCCGTATTGAAGATCGTGAGGCAACACTGGAATCACTTCGTTCACTTGGAATACTTCATGTTGAACTTACAACCAAGACAGAATCACCTACACAGGGCGCACTTTCTCAGGAACTGGGAACGATTAAACAGGTGCTATCAATTCTTGAAGAATTTAAGCCCATCAAAAAATCAACATATAAGACCTCTTCGCCTGAGCAAGTCGCTAAATCAGCACTTAAGCTCTATAAGGAAAGTATTGATCTTAAAAAAGAACAGGAAAGCTTCAACTTAAAAAGGGAACAGCTCCTTCCATGGGGAAATTTCTCTTTTGACTCTTTATCAAATCTACAAAAAAATGGTCTATTCATATATTTATGTGAAGCAGACAAAGATAACATATCAAACTTTAATGATAAAGGATCGATAGAAATAATCAGTTCAAACAGGGCCAGAGTGTTCTTTATAATTGTCTCCACTAAGGAACATGATAAGAGAGATTTACCACTGGCGCAGCTTCCAACTGAAACTATCTCTCTTAAAGATCTTGATACACAAATATCCGAATTAGAGAAAAAACTCAATGAGAATAAATATTTACTGTCAATTATAGCTGCGGAATCTGCTAAAATCAAAGAATACATACTTGAGCTATCTGATGAACTGGAGTTCATCACTAACAAAAAAGGAATGGAGCATGATTATGTTCTCTCTTATATAAAAGGATATACTCCAGTAAAAAAACAGGATTTTATTACCAAAGCTTCCAAAAAGTATGGTTGGGCTATACTTCTACAGGAACCTTCACAAGAGGACAAAGTTCCAACTCTTATGACCATACCTAAGATGTTCAGACTTATTTCGCCTGTTTTTGAGTTTATTGGAATTTCACCAGGCTACAGGGAATGGGACGTAAGTATCTGCTTTTTATTTTTCTTTACTATATTCTTTGCAATGATTGTCGGTGACGCCGGTTACGGTATTTTATTTATGTTCGTTGCTATAATTCTTAAAATTTATTTCAGAGGTAAAGAGAAGTTCAGGCTGCCGATTAACCTTTTCTTATTGCTCAGTATAGCTACAATAATATGGGGTGCTTTGACCTGTACATATTTTGGGTTGCCACAGGAACTGTTCCCAAGAAAAATGCATGGTATGAAAGCATTAACAGATCCAAAAATAAAAAATAATAATATACAATTAATATGTTTTATTCTTGCGGCTCTTCAATTATCATTTGCCCGATTATGGAAAGCGGTTATTATGCGTAACAGCCTACGGGCACTTGGTCAAATCGGATGGGCCATGTTTATTTGGGGCAACTTCTTCACAGCCCTAAAGCTTATTGTATTTGCAAATATGACATATCCTACTTTTGCTTTCTACCTTTATGCCATCGGATTTATCCTCATTATTGCATTCTATGTAAAATGGAATGATGTAGGGAGTATATTTAATACGCCTTTTGCCTTTATAGGCAGCTTTTCTGATGTTCTGTCATATATAAGACTTTTTGCAGTAGGGTTGGCATCTTTTTATATTGCAGACAGTTTCAATAACATGGCGTATATGGTTCTTGAATTATCACCATATTTAATTGTGTTCACAGTGCTTATACTTTTATTCGGACATCTATTGAATATAGCCCTTGCCTTCATGGGAGTTTTAGTTCATGGAATCAGACTTAATACCCTCGAGTTCTCTAATCAAATGGAACTTGAGTGGACAGGTATTGTTTTCAGCCCGTTTAAAAAACAAAGTGAAACTGAAGAAGAAAATATTATTGAAGAAGAATTATTAAAAACTTAAGCAAGTTGAACTTGTTCAAGTTTTTCTTTTAATATGCAATATGACATTTTTATCTATCAGTAAATTAAATAAAAAGTAAATTTATATAAACTTAAAAATAAAACAATAAACAAATTAAGAAAGTAAGGAGATTTAAAATGGACGCACATTTAATGAATGCACTCGGACAGGCAGGAGCTTATTCAGCTATCGCTATTGCATCAATTGGCTCTGGTATTGGAACAGGGGTAGCAGGCAGTGCCGCTGTGGGTGCCTGGAAAAGATGTTATACTCAAAATAAGCCGGCTCCTTTTCAGCTGGTTGTTTTTGCAGGAGCACCTCTATCACAGACAATCTACGGAATGATTATGATGTTTCTTATAATAGGAAAAGTAAATTCAGCACCCCAGCTTTGGTCTTTCTATCTGGTTTTTGGTATTCTAAGCGGACTTGGGTTATGTGTTTCCTCTGCCTATCAGGGGATAGCCGGCGCAGGTGCCTGTGATGCTTTTGGTGATAACGGAAAAGGTTTTGTTAATTATCTTATGGTTCTGGGTATTGTCGAAACAGTTTCCATATTCGTAATGGCCTTCGGTATCGTTCTTTTAACTGCAATCAAGTAAGTATTGAAATTCAGCTGCTCTAATAAGAATATTCTGAGCAGCTAATTATCAAATTTCTTAACATTTTATATTAGAGGGTTCATAATGAGTTCTGAATACGTATACAGAAGAGTTTTGCTTAAAGTCAGTGGTGAAGCATTAAAAGGGAAAAATGATTTTGGATATGATTCAAACGCAGTACATGACCTTGTAACCAATCTTTCCAAAGTTGTTGATGAGGGTATTGAACTGGGCCTCGTAGTCGGCGCCGGCAACATCTGGCGCGGAGAGTTCGGTAAAAAACTCGGCATGGAACCCGTAAAAGCTGATTACATGGGAATGCTTGGTACAATAATGAACGCTCTAAGCCTAAAAGACGCTTTTGAAAGAAAAGGAGTTCCATGTGAAGTCATGACTTCAATCCCGATGTCTCCGATAGCACGCCCGTTTGACCATGAATTGGCAGAAAAATTCCTTGAAGAAGGCAGGGTCGTTATTTTTGCAGGGGGAACTGGACATCCATTTTTTACAACAGATACAACTGCAGCATTAAGAGCTCTGGAAATTGGAGCCGAAGCAGTATTAAAAGCCACAAAAGTAGATGGAATATACTCTGCTGACCCAATGAAAGACCCTAAAGCAGTAAGATATGAAAAAATATCCTATGATGATGCACTTTATCAAAATTTAAAAGTTATGGATTCAACTGCATTTTCTCTATGCAGAGACAACAATATGCCGATTATTGTTTTCAACTTTTCAGATCCCCATAACCTAACTAAAGTTTTATGCGGCCATACAGATATAGCAACAGTTGTATCTAGTTGATACCTTACCTCAACACGAATAGGCAGGCAATCCCATTTACTAAGTTCAAAGATTAGATTTAATAAATGGGATTTTTCCTATATAAAAAATCTACAGTATAAATCAATACTGCAATTAATTAAAAAGACAGCAATTTTTAAAAAAGTATTTTAACAAACAGGAGAAACTAAATCTAATGAAATTTTATCAAAAGATATTAATAGGGTTTGCCGCAGTCGTTCTTTTGGTTTGCGCTGTATCTACTGTCAGTATTGTAAAATTTACCAATATTGAAGCTGTTAGTAATGAAATGAACAGTAAAATTAAAAATATTGTTTCTACCTCAAATGAATTTCTTAACTTGTACAGCAGTAAAAATGAAGAATTTGTGAACATGCGTATAAATATGGAACCCCTGGAAAAAAGGTTAAGAGAACATGTAGCAAAAGATTTAGAACTGCTTAAAACAAAAGAAAAAGTAATTGCACAAATGCAAACATCAGGAATCAGGATAGTTGTAATCCTAAGTATAATAGTAATACTGCTTTCTATTGGAATCGCCTACTTTATATATAGATCAGTTTCAAAACCCATGGAAGAATTAAGAATATCAGTCCTTGATGTTATAAAAGGTAAGCTTGATGTAAAAGTAAAAGTTAAGGTAAATGATGTAATAGGATCCTTTGCCAATTCATTTAATATGCTGGTTGAAAGACTAACAAATGTAGCAGATGCAGTAAAACATGTTGCGGAAGGTGATACCAGCGTACAGCTACATGAGCAAAGCAAAGCTGATGTTATGGCACAGAGTTTTAATATAATGATACAGAAGCTCCAGGAAAGTAAAACAAAAAATAATGATCGTAACTGGACAGCTGACGGTCTTGCCCAAATGAACTCTATCCTTCGTATAGAAAGTGATGCTCAGAAACTTGGGGACAGTATCTGCGCCCATTTGGCAGAGCATCTTGAAATACGAATAGCAACTCTTTACATATTACAGGAAAATAAACTGTATCTGACAGGCTCATACGCGTTCAGCAAACGTAAAAGCCTCGGTGATATAATAGACATCAAAGAAGGATTCGTGGGACAGGCCGCTTTTGAGAAAAAGCTCATTTCCATTACCGACATACCGGAGGACTATACACAGGTAAACTCATCTATCGGTCATAAAACTCCGCTAAATATCGCAGTTCTTCCGCTTATCTACAATAATGAAGTAGCAGGTGTTGTCGAAATCGGTTCTTTTACAGCATTGTCAGATTTAAAACTTGATTTTCTGGAATTAATATCCGAACCTATTGCAATAGCTTTTAATAGTTTAAAAAACAAAAAGACACTTCAGGAGCTTCTTGGAAAATCACAAACTCAGACAGAAGAATTACAAGCACAGCAGGAAGAACTCAGAGCAGCTAATGAAGAACTCGAAGAAAAGGGCAATGTCCTTCTGGAAAGTGAAGAAAACCTAAAAGCTCAGCAGGAAGAACTTGAAGCTTCAAATGAAGAATTGGAAGAAAAAAATAATTATCTGGAAAAGCAGAAAACTGAAATTTCCATAAAAAATACAGCACTGGAAAATGCAAGACTTGATTTGGAGCAAAAAGGAAAAGAGTTAGCAGTTACTATTAAATACAAATCTGAATTTTTAGCTAATATGTCACATGAATTAAGAACACCACTAAATAGTCTTCTTATCCTTGCAAATAAGCTTGCAGAAAACAAAAAAGGTAACCTCGATAAAAGGCAAATTGAATCAGCTCAAATCATTTATAAAAGTGGTCAGGATTTATTAGTATTAATAAATGACGTACTTGATATTTCCAAAGTAGAAGCAGGAAAGATGACCGTAAATCCAGGAAACATTGAAGTTGGAGACATCAAAAACAACATAATTAGTAATTTTAAACACATGACCGAACAAAAAAATATATCTCTGACTTATAATTTTGATGAAAAATGCCCGAAATCTTTTTATTCTGATGCTCAAAAAGTTGATCAGATAATAAAAAACTTACTCTCTAACGCAATTAAATTTACTGATAAAGGTAGTATTTTAGTCCGGTTCTCTAAACCAGCCCCTAAAACAGATTTATCAAGAAGCGGTTTAATCCCGGATGATTCCATCGCCATATCAGTAATCGACACAGGCATAGGCATAACTCCTGATAAACAACTTGAAATTTTTGAGGCGTTTCAGCAGGCTGATGGAAGTACATCTAGAAAGTATGGGGGTACAGGCCTTGGACTCTCAATATCAAGAGAACTTACAAAGCTCTTAGGTGGAGAAATTACTTTAGAGAGCATAGAGGGTAAAGGTTCCACATTTACTATTTATCTGCCAATAAACTTTAGTAGCAATAAAGAAGTAGGATCTGAAGATCCGAACACTTCTAGAAAGCAGAATGTTCCAGTTTTCAATAAAGATAAATTCCCTCAAAATAAAATAATAGAAGCTGAAATACAGCCATCCTCCAGAATAGTGAACAATAAGGATAATATTAAAGAGGGAGACAGGTTTATACTTATTATTGAAGACGACCATGTTTTTTCAGAAGTTCTTTACGATAAATGCCAAGAAAGAGGTTTCAAATCAGTGGTTGCGGAAACTGGAGAGGAAGGTCTCAGACTTGCAATGAAATATAAGCCCGAAGCAATTATCCTTGACATCATATTACCCGGCATCGATGGCTGGACAGTACTTGACACATTGAAATCCAATACATCTGTAAGACACATACCTGTACACGTAGTATCAAGTATTGATAAGGATCTGAGTGCTCTTAAAAAAGGTGCTGTAGGCTTTAGTCAAAAACCTTTATCTGAAGATTCAATAAAAGGAATTTTCAGTAAAATTGAAAGCATGATTAACAAGCACATCAAAAATTTACTTTTAATTGAAGATAATAAAGTTCTTAGAATGACCATAAAAAAACTGCTCAAGGAAGATAATGTTGAAATTTTTGAAGCACCCACAGGAGCAGATGCACTAAAGAAATTAAGTTCCAATCAGTTTGACTGTATAATTCTTGATATCGGTCTGCCCGACCTAACAGGTTTCGAGCTTCTTGATAAAATAATCAGTAATAATAAAACGACTCCTCCTATTATCATATATACAGGTAAGGATCTTGAACCCCATGAAATAAAGAAACTGGAAAAATACTCAAATTCAATAATTATAAAAGGAGTAAAGTCAGAAGAACGGTTGATAGATGAAGCAGCTTTATTTCTTCATCAAGTAGTGAAGAATATGGATGAAGATAAACGTAAAACAATTATAAAACTGCATGAAAAAGATAATGTCTTTCTAGATAAGAAAATTCTTATTGCAGACGATGATATGCGTAATGTTTTTGCC
>CAZGAI010000109.1:0-9613 GCA_964523175.1 uncultured Victivallales bacterium
TCAACCTGATAACCTTACAACCTGATAACTTTTAACTCGCACCTAGTGCGATAGCTAAACGAGTTTTATTTGAGAAAAACAGACAAAGATAATAAAGAATAAATCATGATGAAGTTGAATTTTTTTTTAGAAGAAAAAACGCTCGGGCAAAATGCTGTTATTTTTATGAGCGGAAGCGGCACGAATGCTGAAAAGGTACTTGAACGTCTTAATAAACAGGATAATAAAGCCTGGATTCCTTCAGTAATTGTTACTGATGTACCACAAAAAAGTAGGGCATCAGAGATAGCAATTAAGTATAGTATTCCGATTATCGAGCATGATATTAAACAGTTCTACAAGGAAAGAGGAGAAAAAAGAGTTAGCTTATTAACTGAAGTTGGAAGAAAAATTCGCAAGGAATGGACTAATGAGCTTCGAAAATTGCTTTCTCCTTTTCAGATAGACTTTGGTATTCTTGCCGGATTTATACCACTTACTAATATAACAGCAGATTTCCCCTGTTTGAATGTTCACCCTGGCGATTTGACTGTTGAACAGAATGGAAAACGTTTACTTATCGGCTTGCATACATTACCAATTGAAACAGCTGTACTCAATGAAATTAAAGAACTCCGCTCCAGCGTAATTATTGCTCAAACATATACCGGTAAAGGGGGAGAAATGGATACAGGATCAATTTTAGGCATATCTACTCCGATTCAAATAGATTATATGGGATATTCCATATCTGAGCTTCATGCAGTAGCACAGAAACGTCCAGCACAAAGACCTGTCGGAGGATATAAAGATAGCCTTGAGAATATTGCAAAACATAATCAGGAATGTTTAAAACAGGAGGGAGACTGGATTGTTTTACCCCGAGTTGTAAACGACTTTGCTTTAAATAAATTTGCTCTGGATGAGAAGAATAATCTGTATTATAGGCAAAAAAAAGCATGGATAGCTATAAATACAGTAGTTTACGGTAAAAATTTCATAAAAACAATTTGACATTAAATATTTAGTCTATTAGTTTATTTTTGGGCCTCTGAGTCAAGCAAGTTAAGTTTTCAACAGAAAGGTATTTAAAATGGCAGCAATCAAGTTTTATAATGTTAAAAAACGTGCATCCGTAGAAGTCGATGAAGGTACTTGTTATAAAGTTGTTTACAGAAAAGAAACAAGCAAAGGAACACAGGAACGATACGCTGTCCGCGCAAAAGATGATGATGGAACAAATCTTACCAAATTTATTAACAAAGAAACATTTGCAAATCTTTCCTGTCCTGTAGGCTAACCTGGCTTGTTATAGATATTTTTGATTCAAAAACTCCACAATTATGTGGAGTTTTTTTATGTTTAAACAAAAAGAATTATGCTGTCTCATAAGTTTACCGTGAAAAAATTAACCTATTTTGTTTTGAAATATAAAATGCTGTAGAGACCCATTGCATATGTCTAAAAAGGTGTATCGCACAGGGTAATACATACAGAAGACGCAAGCATTGCGTCTCTACAAAACCTGGTATCATTTATACCATTTAAATATGCAGTGTATTTATCTATATACGCATTTCACTAAATATGTACAATAACTGACAACTACATGCCTGAAACCTTTTAACTAAGTCTTACTTATCAACTACTTCAAAGCTGGTTTTTTTTACGTCTACAGAATTTGTTCCGATATAAACATCGAACATCCCTGGCTCAATAACTTTTTCCATTTTTTGATTATAAAGCTCAAGGTCTGAAGGGTTGAGATTAAAGCTGACTTTTTTTGTCTTTCCTGGTTCTAAAGATACCTGTTTGAACCCTTTTAGTTCTTTGACCGGGTGGGTAACAGTTGCTACCCTGTCATGAATGTATAATTGAACAGTTTCCACACCTTTTACTTTTCCGGTATTAGTAAGTTCAATTGTAACAGTTAAACTTTCATCAGATTTAATTTTATTTTTAGAAAGCTTTATTTCAGAATATTTAAAAGATGTATAACTTAAACCATGACCGAATGGAAAAAGTGGAGTATTTGGTATATCAATATATTTTGATTCATATTTAAGTTTAGCATTTTCAAGAGTTTCCGGCCTACCTGACTGCTTATAATTATAATAAATAGGAATTTGACCTACACAGTATGGAAAAGTGATAGGTAATTTACCTGAAGGGTTATAATCTCCAAAGATAACATCAGCAATTGCATTTCCAGCTTCAGAACCTAAAAACCAGGTTTCAAGTATTGCCGGAATATATGTTTTGCTCCAGTTAATTGTTAGTGGACGACCATTCATTAACACTGCAATTACAGGAATGCCTGTGTTATACAATGCTTTAAGAAGATCTTTCTGTACTCCGGGCAGGTTGATATCAGCTCTGGAAGCTGCTTCGCCTGACATATCTGCAGATTCTCCTACAACTGCAATTATAATGTCACTTCGAGATGCTGTGTTAACTGCAGCTTTAAACATACTTTTATTGTTATCGTCTATATTGCTTCCCCTGGCATATAGAACTTCAGTATCTCTTGATACTATTTTATTGATGCCCTGAAGAACTGAAACTGCACTTTTTTTAACCCCTTTTGCTATCCATGGACCTAAAGGATTGGTTTTATCATCTGCCAATGGACCAATAACAGCTATTCTTTTTATATCTTTACTTAAAGGAAGTAAATTATTGCGGTTTTTTAAGAGTACGATAGACTTTTGTGCAGCTTTTCTGGCTTCGTTAAGGTTGGACTTTGAAAGAACTGTCTCTTCTTCTCTTTCCAAATCGTTATAAAGGTATGGATTACTAAAAAGTCCTAGTTCAAACTTTTTCCTAAGCACTCTTGATACAGCATCATCAATCTGCTGCATAGTAATTTTTTTGTCTTTAATCAATTTTGGAATCTCATTAGCGTATGATCCACTAACCATATCTACATCAACACTAGCATCCATAGCTAACTCTGCACATTGATATGAGTCCTTTGCTACTCCGTGAGGAATAAGCTCAAGAACAGCATTCCAGTCGGAGACAGCTATACCTTTAAAATTCCATTTATTTCTAAGTATATCATATACAAGTTTTTTATTAGCAGTCATTGGAACACTATCAATACTTGTAAAAGCTGGCATTATAGAACCTACTCCGGCATCAACTGCTGCTTTATATGCCGGCATATAAATTGTCCATAATTCTCTATCAGATACGGATACAGTCCAATATTCACGGCCAGCCTGAACTAAGCCATAAGCAACATAATGCTTGATACAAGCCAGAATGGTTTTCTTATCAGATAGGCTTTTGCCCTGAAGGCCTTTAACTACAGCAAGACCCATTTTGGTGGTTAAGAACGTATCCTCTCCGTATCCTTCAACGACTCTTCCCCATCTGGGATCCCTTGCAACATTGACCATTGGTGAAAAAGCCCAGGTAACTCCTGAAGCAGTGGCCTCATCAGCAGCAATCTGTTCTATTTTTTCAAGCATTTCCAGATCCCAGCTTGATGCAGTTGCTAAAGGAACCGGGAATATTGTTTTGTATCCGTGAATAACATCCAGACCGAAGAGCAAAGGAATTTTTAATCTTGATTCTTCAATTGCAATTTTCTGTATTTCCTTTGTGTTCTTTACTCCTGTGATATTTAGAAAAGAACCTACTTTGCCCTGTCGTACAAGGGATGCAGCATCAATTTTTTCTCCCTGAGGGCCTGTTAACTCCATGCCTGAGTACTGAACTAACTGTCCAATTTTTTCTTCTAGTGTCATTTTTGAGAGAAGTTGTTTTACTTTGGACTCTATTTTATCATTATTGTTCATTGCTGCAGGCAATCCTGCCGTAACAAGTAGCATTGTAGTTAATATTATTGTGGCAAGTCTAATCATCTTCTTCTCTCCCTTTAATTTTATGAATTAATGATGCTTTATTCTCTGATTTCATTAAGTATTCGCCGATTAGCAGGGAGTTAGCGCCAGCACTATAAAGTTTTGATGCTGTCTCTAGCGATGTTATTCCACTTTCAGCTACAATGATTTTATTAGATGGAATTAACGGGATTAGCCTTATTGTAGTTTCAATATTTACAGTAAAGTCACGTAAATTTCTATTATTGATGCCGATAATATCAGCACCTGCCTCAATTGCCTTATTTAAGTCATTTTCATTATGAATTTCGACTAATGGTTCCATACCCAACTCCCTTCCCATCAAGATAAATTCAGATAATTGTGATGAAGAAAGAATCCTGGAAATAAGTAGGAAAGAGTCAGCACCAATAGCTCTGGTTTCAATTATCTGCTCCGGGGCAATAATAAAATCTTTACGCAAAACAGGAATGGAAATATTTTTTTTTACTTCCTTGAGGTATAAGTTGTCTCCTTTAAAGTAGTCTTTGTCAGTTAATACACTTATTGCATCTGCCCCCCCACCTTCATACTCTCCCGAAATTGCAGTAGGATTAAAACGCGCACTTATTATACCGGCGGATGGAGAAGCTTTTTTTACTTCGGCAATAATTGTATGCGTTTTTGATTTTGGATATATAGCTTTTTTAAAATCTAAAGGAGGGGCTTTAACAGCAGCTTCATGTCTAAACAGCTGAATTTCTTTAGTAATACTAAGAACTTCTATCTTTTTAGTTTCAACAATTTTTTGTAAAATATCAGGAATATCATTCATTTATTATTCTAACTCCTCTGAAACAACACGGAGTGTCTTTTTTCTTTTTACTTTATCCGCAGTCTTAGTATCTTTCTGATAAAACCAAAGCACTTGGATAGAGGCTCCTCTGAAACAACTTTTTTATTAGCGTCTATTAGTAGACAAAAAAATCATTTTCTTTTCGACAAACGATCTTTTAATATATAAATATCAACTAAAATTATAATCACTACCATTGTAGCTGTAAATATTTTATTATTTTCATCAATTGGTCCTGCTTCTAAAACTTGAGTAGAAAGAAAATTTATAACTCCTAAAACTACATATCTAAATATCAAATATAGAACAAAGGAAGAAATCAAGGCAAATAAAATTCTAGCTGTAATACTAACCAGCCAACCCCGTATTTTTTGTGCAGGCGATAGTGAATTTATAGAACCGATTTTACGTCTTTCAAACATAAAAAAACTCCAGTAATTAGTATTTATTTTATTTGAAGTACTATATATTTTTACTTTTTAAAAATTCTCTAATTTTTTTAGTATATGGAGGACGTAGAATCTTACTCTCTGTAATAATTCCTGCAATTAACTCGTGAGGAGTGACATCAAAAGCAGGGTTATATACATTTACATCCGCCGGTGCTGTAAGCTTGCCAAATCCACATCTAATTTCATCTGCGTCTCTTTTTTCAATAGGGATTTCGGCTCCGGTTTTCAGGGAGATATCGATTGTTGAATGAGGGGCTGCGATATAAAATGGTATTTTATGATATTTAGCAAGTATCGCAAGCCCATAAGTACCGATTTTATTAGCAGCATCTCCATTTGCGGCAATTCTATCAGACCCAACAATAACCAGATCAATTTTTCCTTCCCGCATTACCTGTGCAGCCATATTATCACATATAGTAATTACATTAATACCCGCCTTCTTCAATTCCCATGCAGTAAGGCGTGATCCCTGCAGTAACGGTCTGGTTTCATCAGAGTAAACAGTGATGTCCATCTGTTTTTCTGATGCCAGGTAAATTGGGGATAGTGCTGTTCCATAGTCTCCTGTGGCGAGTGCTCCGGCATTGCAGTGAGTAAGTATCCCATAACCATCTTTTATAAGCTCTATTCCATTTTCTCCAATAGAACGGCACATTTGAATATCTTCATTTAAAATATCAATACCTTCTTGAATAAGAAACTCTTTCAGTAAAAATACATCTCCTTCTTCTGAAGTATCAATCTTCTTTAGGCAGCGGTTAAGTGCCCAGGACAGGTTTACTGCTGTAGGCCTTGATTTCGACAAATAATCAGCAGTATTTTGTAATTCATGAACAAAATCATGTTTTGTTTGTGCGGAACTATGCTGTGAAACAGCAGCCAGTCCTAAAGCAGCGGCGCAGCCAATTGCCGGAGCCCCTCTAACAACAAGTCTTTTGATATAATCAAAAATTTCTTCTGCATTATCGGTTTCAAGATAAATCAGTTCCACGGGAAGGCGGGTTTGATCAATTAGTCTCAATTTACCGGGCATTGCTTTACCGGGAAAATCAGGTTTCCACCTTACTGTATCTATCATAGTAATCTCCTTAAATAAAATTCTTCTGGATTCAAAGTTAGCTAAATTACTCCAAAAGAAGTTTTAATTCAATATAGAATGTACTATTATAGTCTACTAAATATGACTATTAATGTCAATAGTATTGACCCTTATAAATTTAAATTCATGACCTGCTCAACTCTTTTGCTTGCGCAAGCTTTTTGAAAGATGAAAAAAACATTTTAGGTGTATTTAAAAAACCAACTCCATATAAAAAGAAAAAGTTAACCTGTAATCAAAGTTCTGTAAAATGAAAATATCAATATTGTCAATCGGAAACGAATTGTTAAAAGGAACAGTTATAAACTCAAATACAGCCATTATTGGAAGAGAACTTTTTAAACTTGGCGTTACACCTTTTTTTCAGGCAACTGTAAATGACTCAAATGAAGAAATAAATAATGTCCTTAATTATATAGTTCCTTTCAGCGATATAATAATTGTAACAGGCGGGCTTGGACCTACTACCGATGATATGACGATAAAAACTGTCGCTGATTATTTCGAATTAAAATTATATAAAAACCAGAAGGTTATTGATAATATTTGTGAAAGAATAAAACATTTAGCCAGGTATAAAAAAAATAAAGTTAATATTTCTGAGCAGAACTTAAAGCAGGCATTTGTCCCTGAAGGTTCTGAAGTTTTAATGAATGCTAATGGCACTGCACCAGGAGTCGCCATCTTTATAAATCAAAAAAGAATTTTCTTATTGCCGGGCCCTCCTTCAGAAATGAAGCCAATGTTAATTAAGAGCGTTATTCCTGAAGTCGGCAGCTTGATAGACAGTAAGCTTTACTTTGAAGTTGTAATTACAATAGGTGTACCCGAATCTGATTTACAGGGAATTGTTGATAGAGTTATTGGAGCAGTGCCAGGTATCGATATTGCATACAGGGCAAATCCTGGAACCTGTGAACTAACAATCTATGGGCAGAATAAAGAGCTTGTAAACGAGCAGGCAAAAAAAGTAAGAAACTATCTGGGGAATTCTGCGTTGGCAGAGGGATTCTCTGATATTGTTGAAGAAATAGTCTTTCGCTTAAATGAAAAAAATATGACTTTTGCTACTGCGGAATCATGTACCGGTGGCATGATTGCTGCAAAAATTACTGATCTGCCAGGTGTTTCATCATTATTCAAAGGAAGTTGTGTTGTTTATAGCAATGAATTAAAAGAAAAATTATTAGGAGTAAGACCGGAAACTATTGATAAATTCGGAGCAGTCAGCCATGAATGTGGCAAAGAAATGGTTGACGGGTTATGCAAGAGGTTGAATGTTGATGCCGGAATTGCAGTAACAGGTATTGCCGGACCTAGCGGCGGAACAGATGATAAACCGAAGGGGCTGGTTTATATCGCCGTAAAACTTCAGGATAAAGTAAGAATTAAGAAATATGTTTTTAATGGTAATAGAAAGGGTGTGAGAAGTCGTACTGTATTTTATGCTCTTGATGCTCTGAGGCAATTAATTCTGAATGATTAATCATAACCTATTACGATTAATGGAAAAATAACCTTATACAAAGACAGAGCAGGCTGAAATTGTTCAGGATTTAATTGAATACTTACAGTTAAATAACTATTATTTGCTAGGCCACTCATTTGGAGGTGGTATTGCTCTCATGACTGCAATCAATTTGGTTAGAGCTAATAATCCAATATTACCTAAAGGAATCGTACTCCTTGATGCTCTCGTTTATAAAACCGAAATGCCATTTTTTGTGAATTATGTTCGCATTCCAATAATCGGAATTTTAATGCTTAATCTGCTTTCTGCTGAATATCAGGCAGAGTATACCTTAAATAATATTTTTTACAATAAAAGCAAAGTTACACCTGAAAAAATCAGTAGATATTCCTATCTCATCAAGTTGGACGGATATGATGACGCTGTTATACAAACAGCAAATCAGATAATCCCGGAAAATTTCGAAAAATATACTGATTATTACAGATATTTTAATATAGATACACTTATTTTATGGGGTAGACAAGATTCATCTTTACCGCTGGAGAGCGGAATAAAACTCTCTCAGGAATTAAAAAACTCAAAATTGGTAATAATAGAAGAATGCGGTCACAATCCTCAAGAGGAGCAGCCACTGATTGTGGCAGACCAGGTAATAAAATTCATAAAACAAACTGAGAAATAGGAACCATGGCTGAAAAAAATGGTGTTGGTTTGATTAATTGATAAGATTAATAGCCATACTGTAGACGTTCAGCAATTCTCTCAGGAAGTCCGGCTTTACGAACTTTGTACTGAGTTGCAGGGATATCGTATTCGACACATAACCTTTTAATATTTCTTTTTTCTACATCATAAATAACAAACGAGGCCCTGGGATCTCCGTTTCTCGGTTGACCTACGCTTCCAATATTAACTAAAAATTTAGAACCGAAATCTGAGCTTACAGTCATTTCTGTTTCCGGAGGGAGGAACATACTCCAACCGGGAATTTCCTCAACATCCTTAGAGGAAAATCCTACCGAAAATTCTGTTTTAAAAAGGACTGGAAGGTGGGAATGGCCACAGAAACAGAATTGGGTTGTCTGGTATGCAAAGCTGTCTTTTGCCTGGTATTCGTCTATAATATAACCCCATGAAGCCGGCGAGTCCAAAGTGGCATGAACTACAGTAAAATGCTGATCATTGTCTATGTATGTCATATCCAGGTTATTAAGCCAGTTTTTATGGCTCACAGAAAGTTGTTGCCGTGTCCATAGAATAGCGCTTTTAGCTAAAGGATTAAATCCTGTGAGTTCCTCTTCGGTAGCAGCATAGTCATCATGGTTTCCCTTTACTACAGCTGCTAAGTCCAAAGACTGGATAATCTCAAGACATTCAATTGGGTTTGCGTTGTAACCGACAATATCCCCTCCGCAGATAAATTTGTCAACACCTTCAGAGTATGCTTTTTCAAGGACAGCATTCAGGGCTTCTAAATTACTATGTATATCACTAATTATTGCATATTTCATCTGTTTTCTTTTTTCTTCTGTTCATGCATTCAATATGTTTATTTAAAAGATTTCTGGAATCATCATCAGAAAGAGAGTCAATAAAGAGAAACATTTCATCTAAAGCCATTTTGCGAATATTCTGAAATGGGCAGTCATTTTTTACTACTTCATAAGGACATTCAACAATAACGCTTTTAAGTTTCCTACGAATACAAGCTATGTCATTTTTCCCCAAGATAAGTCCTCCTAATGTTTTTAGCTTTCAATCAATAATAAAATAAGTATATTTGATTTAAATGTACAGAAACTTACTTCTCAAGATGTTTCTATGCAAGAATATATAAACTAATCGCAAAATAAAAATTATAAAACAAGTTATACTTGTAGGTTTTCTTTTAAATATAATAAAAAATCTCTGTTATCAGCT
>CAZGAI010000110.1:0-9607 GCA_964523175.1 uncultured Victivallales bacterium
ATGTTACTGGGGGGAGTTTTACTTGTACTTTTTATTTAGAAGGTGTGAGGTCTGATTATCCGATCAGTAACAGGTCTTAAACCTAAAACTATCAATATAAAAAGTCCTATTGTAACAACTATTTTTCCAGACTTCTGCTTTTTTGTAAACCATAGAAGCAGGAGGCCTACCGTCAATATCAATACCGTAAAAGGCAGTGGCAGCAGAAATGCCGAAATAATTTTCTTTATTATAAAAAGCATATTTTATTCTATTCCATCTTTTGAGCTGTAATATCTCCTTAACCAGGCACACAACCCGTCAAGCCCGGGAAACAGTATTCGTTCGTTAATATTGGCCTGATCCAAATGGTCTCTTATTTCCCATTTGAGTTCGGAGGAAATAACTATTTTCTGATATAAATCACCCTGTTTATCATGCTCATCCAGCCATTCATTAAGTAATGCGGAAGATGAGGACATCAATGAGAAAAGTGCATATTGATTAATTATCCTTGAATCTAATGAAGGGGGTTCAATAAACATCAGAAAAGTACCATACCTTTCGTCCAGTTTATTAAGATCTTCAAGGTCGACAATAGCCTTTTCCATCTGCGTTACAGTAAACTTAAACCCTCCATCACTCATTACATTTTTGAGTTCTTCAGGAATAAATTCTCTGATTTTCTGGTAATTCAAACACCATATAACACCATCTTCCATGGGTTTAGATGTATCTTCTGTTGCAAAATGTAAAGCTACATACGGAGAGTATGTCCAATCCAGTAATCTTGTAGGCAAACCATGATGCTGTGCGAGAGACAGCCAGAGCCATTCCGAATCCCAGTCAATTTTTTTAATATCAGCATATTTTCTAAAATTTCTTAAAATTGCAGGTTCAAGAGACTGATATGGGCCGCCAATCCGCATTAGGCTTGTTGTGATATCTTTGAAGTTTCGGGATAACCCTCTATATGCAAAAGGAGACCTAAAACGACCTGGTGCAGTAAGACCGATGTCATAATTAAACAAGCATTTCTGTAATTCACCCCAGTCACGGGGTTTTATTTCAAGCATTGGTAGTTGCTACTCCTATATTATCATTTGAAATCCGAAACTTAAATTAAGTTATGATACAATATCTACTGCATCACCAATTTCTGCAGTTTGAAGCCATTTTTCAATTTTTTTGGCCAAAATCACTCCCTCTTTCGGGGCCCATGAAGCAAAATCACTTTCAATAGGTTTGAAATAAGGCCCGCTTTTAATTTCAAAAATAACAGAGCCGGATTCCATTGAAATGAAAGTATGCCATATATTATGGGGAATTTCAACACTTGAATTTCCTTTACCGGGAGTTAGCTCAACTCTATTAATTACTTTTCCAGTATCATCAAAAAGAAGAACGGCCATTTTACCTCTAAGGATAATCATTAGCTCCCATTTATGGGGATTAAAGTGTCTGTGAGGTCTAATATAGCTACCTGGTTCGATCGCTACGCACAATCGGTGTATTTTATCATTTAAATCAGAGTGTAAATTGTAATGAACTCTTTTACGATGTGAATCAGCAGCATTATCAACTAACTCATCCAAAATTTTATCATCAATAGTTATCATTTAGAAAGGTTTTATGTTTTGGGTTTAAACTGTATTCAATATTAATATACTGTTTTGTAGAGCACTAAAAGTATATATATAAAAAAAAATCAATTTTTCATTATCTAATTTAAATTAAACCGAGAAAGTCATATATTTATATTCAAGTTTCATGTATATTAAAATACTTTTCTGGTTAAAATTAAATAGTTAAGAATACAAAGATAATGAAACGAGGAACTGATTATGCTCAGCAATAAAAAAAATATCGATTTATCAGTTATAGACCTTATTATATTCGATTTAGACGGCGTAATATACAAAGGCCCAGAACCAATACAGTATATAGCTGAATCTATAAACAGATACAACAGTCTGAATAAAAAAATTATTTTCTTTACAAACAATTCGACCTTGACAAGAGAGGCTTTCACAAAAAAAATAACATCTATGAATATAAGCTGTCAACCAGAACAGGTTTACACTAGTTCGACAATTTCGGCAAAAGCATTAGCTGTAAAATATAGCAAAAAACCGTTAGCATTTGTCGTAGGAGAAGAAGGTCTAATCAAAACTCTTGAGGAAAACGGTATTCAGGTTCTTAATAATATACATAGTTTAGATAATATCATTCAGAATAATGAAATAGAATGTACTTTTGTAATAGCTGGATTAGACAGGACATTGACCTATAATAAAATGTCTGCAGCAACTTTGCTGATTCATCGCGGCGCTGAGTTTTATGCAACAAATGATGATTCCTCGCTTCCTGACAAATACGGGCTTATTCCCGGAGCCGGGTCTATTGTCGGCGCAATATCAATCGCATCCGGAAAAAAGCCTCTCCAAACTTTCGGAAAACCTTCACCCGAAGGAATTATTCAAATCCTGGATTTCTATAAAATACACCCGAATAGAACCATTATGATTGGTGATAGGCCTGAAACAGATATTCTCTGCGCAAAAAATGCAGGAATAAACTCGGCCCTGGTTTTAACCGGAGTGACAACTGAAAAAGATATTTGCAATATCCCGAAAAACTTAACACCTGATATTATTTTTAATAATTTAACAGAATTATGAGTGCTAAGAGCTAAGCGCTAAAAACTTAGAAAACCCACCCCTAATCCCCTCCCAGGAGGGGAACAAAAAGGCCGACTAACCTCCTCGGGAGGGAAACTTTGGAAGCAATAATAAACAACAGAGAATAAATCATGAAATCATCTATAGACAAGTCTTTAAGTAAGCTGTTAAACCATCAGGATCTTTCCAGAGAAGAGGCAGAGTTCTCAATGTCTGAAATCATGACTGGAAATTTTTCAGATATTAATCTTGCTGCCTGGTTAACAGCTCTCCGAATGAAAGGAGAAACACATTTAGAGGTAGCAGCATGCGCATCAGTTATGATGAAACACGCCACAAAAATAGATACTATTGACAGCAATGCCGTTGATATTGTAGGTACCGGTGGAGACTGTAAACATACAATAAACATATCAACAGCGGCTGCAATTGTAGCCTCAGGTGCCGGACTAACCGTTGCAAAACACGGCAACAAAGCAGTGTCAAGCAAATCCGGAAGCGCCGATGTACTAACTGCACTTGGATTAAACATAAATATCCTTCCTGAACAAATGGAAAACTGCCTAAATGAAATCGGACTTGCATTTCTGTTCGCACCGTTGCTTCACCCTGCTATGAAATTTGCTATGCCTGTCAGAAAAAAGCTTGGGATAAGAACTATTTTTAACATATTGGGGCCTCTATGCAACCCTGCAGGAATAAAACGCGCTGTTATAGGTGTTTATGAGCGTAGACTTTGCAGATTAATTGCTGAAGCAGCTAAGGACTTGGGTTATAAACGTTTAATTGTTGCTTACGGCAATGATGGTCTAGATGAAATATCCACTACTGCAACTTCTCAAATATGCGAAATTAAAAATGATAAAATTCTTGAGTACGAGTTTGACCCTCAAAAACATGGAATCCCCAGAGCGACGCTTCAGGACATACAGGGAAAAGGGCCTGAGTACAATGCAGGCATTATTAAAGATATTTTTTCAGGAAAGATAAACGGTCCTGCAAAGGATATTATTGTTTTAAACAGTGCAGCTGTTTTGATTACAGGCGAGAAAGCCGAAGACTGGCCTGAAGCACTCTCAATTGTAGAAGAAACAATAAAAAACGGGAGTGCACTGGCAAAGCTGAATCAAATAGTTAATTATACAAATTCCTTATAAAATCAAATTATAACTTCTTTTGATATTTATTTTTAAAGAAAAATATGATATGATGTTTATCAACGATTTAAAATTTAATCCCAATAATATTAGACAAATAAAATGGAGGAAATAATGTCTACTACATCCGGAATCGAGAAACTGGCAGCTGACAATGTTAGAATTCTAGCAGCAGAAGGAGTACAAAAAGCTAAATCAGGCCACCCTGGAATGCCAATGGGCTGTGCGGACTTTGGGTTTACACTATGGTACAAATATCTCAGACATAATCCAGCAGATCCAAAATGGATCGGGCGTGACTATTTTGTCCTTTCAGCAGGACATGGTTCAATGCTGCTGTATTCCCTTCTACATCTTTTTGATTATGGATTGACAATTGACGATCTTAAAGAATTCCGTCAGTGGGACAGCCTTACGCCCGGCCACCCTGAATACGGACATACAGCCGGTGTAGAACTAACAACTGGACCTTTAGCCAGCGGACTTGCCTCGGCAGTAGGAATAGCCATGGAAGCGAAAAATTTTGCTGCCAGAACTGGTTTGGATACTGCAGCCCTTTTGAAAAATCAGAAAATATATGTAATTTCAGGAGATGGCTGTCTTATGGAAGGAACTTCACATGAAGCAGCTTCACTTGCCGGACATCAGAAACTTGATAACCTTATTCTTTTTTATGACAGCAACTCAATTACAATTGAGGGTTCTACTTCGCTAGCCTACAGTGATGATGTTAAAAAACGTTTTGAAGGCTATGGATGGAAGGTAATACTTGTAGATAATGCTAATGATGCATCAAAAATTGAGGCAGCCCTGGATAATGCTATCATTTCTGAAGGCAAGCCAACAATAATCATAGGTACAACCAAAATAGGGTTTGGATCTCCTGCAAAAGAAGGTAAGGCATCTGTCCACGGAGAACCTCTTGGCATTGAGGAACTCGCGGCCACTAAAAAGAATCTGGGATTCCCAAATAAATCGTTTTATGTTGATCCGAAAGTTAGAAAAGCCTGTAAAGACAGAATAAAAGAGCTGAAGAAAACAGCGGCAGAATGGAATTCAACTTATAATAAGTTTCTTAAGTCTAAACCTAAGTCAGCGAAACTTGTTTCGGATTTACTGCAAAAACCAATTCCTCAAAATCTGCTTGAGGAGCTGATTGCTGCAGCGCCGACTGATAAACCTATAGCAACGAGGGTATCAAGCGGTACTATAATGCAAAAAGCTGCGGAACTTGTTCCTGCACTCACAGGTGGAGCTGCCGACCTTGCGCCATCAACAAAAACTGATTTAAAAAATGAACCCTGGTTTTCTCCGGAAAATAGAGCAGGCCGAAATTATCATTTCGGAGTAAGAGAACTTGGAATGGGATTATGCCTGAACGGCATGGCTGTATATGGTACAGCAATTCCGTATGGGTCTACTTTTTTTGTTTTTTCGGACTATATGAAACCCGCAATAAAACTTGCAGCTCTGCAGAAACTTCACCTAATCTATATTTTTACACATGACTCAATTTTTGTCGGTGAAGACGGTCCGACACATCAGCCCATAGAGCAGTTGGCAATGCTTCGTTCTTTACCGGGACTTACTGTAATCAGACCTGCTGAGGCCAATGAAACAGCCCATGCATGGAACACTGCATTAAATGCTGACCATCCAGTTGCATTAATTCTAACAAGGCAGGATCTTGAACCGATTCCTGAAGATATGTGTAACAGGATAGAGGTTGATAGAGGTGCTTATATTTTAGACAGTGATGACTCCCCTGAAATAGTTATAATTGCTACCGGTTCTGAAGTAGAGCTGTCCTTTAAAGCAGCTGAAATACTTAGGAGTAAGAATATAAGAGTAAGAATTGTATCTATGCCTTCAAGAGAACTCTTTCTCGAACAGGATGAAGATTACCGAAACCATGTTATTCCACTAGATATACAGAAAAGAGTTTCAGTTGAATTAGGAACTACTTATGGCTGGAAAGAGTTTGTAGGAGATTGGGGACTATGTATAGGGATTGATCACTTCGGTGCTTCTGCCCCATTTAATACTCTGGCAGAAAACTATGGATTTACTCCGGAGAAGATAGCAGATAAAATCAGAAATCATTTCGATATCTAAACAAGGCATACCTTGTTTTTGTCTTTTGTTTTAGCAGGTGATATAATATAGTTGCCTGTTAAAAAATGAAAGACAAATACCTAGATATGTACGGTACAAGCAGTAATAAAGCTATATGGAAAAATTTTCATATAGCTTTTTATTTATAACACCTGTAAACAAATGCCGGCGGGAAATTTCGCCATTCAGTACGCGAAGTTTCAACATAAGAAAAATGGTTTTTTAAAGTGTTTTTGAACCGTTTGCCGGCAGGAAGAAGTAATCCCTGTAAATAAGCAAATGTAGTAAAACAACCACCTGGATTTAATACATCAAAAATAGCATTAAGAAGATCATCCTGAAGTTTCGCTGGAAAAGAAGCCCATGGAAGGCCGCAGATTATTACATTTACTGAATCAATCCCTTCCTTTTTAACCATTGAACTTAAATCTGTAGCATTTCCGTTATGAATTGTAATTGAAGGGAATTTTATTTTAAAAGCATCATAAAGCTCCTTGTTTAATTCCACAGCAAAAAACTTTGACTTCGCTTTCTTCATATCTAAGATCCGTGAAGTAAAAACACCTGTCCCAGGACCCAACTCAACTATAACAGGCGCTTTTTCAAGCCCAATATCAGAAGTTATCATTTTTGCTAAAAACGGAGAACTTGGCCAAATTGCACCAATTGTACCTGGTGATTTAATAAAATTTTTAAGAAACTTAATTCCAGACATAAAATATTATACCTCTTCTGTTATATTATAAATTCAGATAGATTTAATATTTGCTATTTCTTTTTAAAATTCAATTGTTTCGTATAAAAAATCTGAGTATATTTCTGTACTGTTAAAACATAGATCACTACATAGCTGCAATTGAAAATAATAATGCAATAAATAATTTTAAGGAGATGGAATGTCAAAACTTTATATTTTTTTTATTCTACTACTGACTGGTTCTACTATTTTGGGTGCTGAAGTCAGCAATACATCTGTTGAATCTTTTGCTCAACTTTTAGGCAAAGGCGGCCCTGTAATGCTGCCTCTTTACGCACTATCTTTCATTGGACTATGCTTAATATTTTATTATTTATTTACCCTTAGGATAGAATTATTGGCTCCAAAAGAATTTATTGGAAAAGCAGAAAGTGCTTTAATTGATAATGATTATGAATTACTTGAAGGTATTTGCAGTGACAATAGCTGTATGCTGTCAGGTATACTGGAAAGCGGTATTGTATTAGCAAAAAAGTCCAAAGACTACTTACTTATTAAAGATTCTATCGAAGACGAAGGTGCTAGACAAGGCAGTCTGTTATGGCAGAAAATTCATTATCTGTATGATATAGCTGTTATTGCTCCTATGCTCGGATTACTAGGAACGGTATTAGGTATGATGAAGTCTTTTATAGGACTTCAGGCTGAATCTGCTATACCTCAGCAGACGCAGATTACAAGCGGAATTTCAATGGCATTAATTACAACTGCTGTCGGACTTGTTCTCGGCATTATTGCCATGATTATTTATTCATATTTCAGAGGGCGCTTAACAAGGCTAATTGCAGAGCTGGAATATCGTTGTAACAAATTATTAATCCTAATGAACGATGTAAAATGAATTTCAGAAAAAGAATAAATCATACAACCGGCAGTTTTCAAATGGCGCCTTTGATGGATATCGTCTTTCTCATTCTAATTTGGTTCATTTCAGCATCAATTTATGCCAAATGGGAGACAAAAATAACCGTCAAGGTTCCTACAGCTAAAACTGGTAAATATTCTAAACGTTTTCCTGGAGAGATTATCCTTAATATTTCGAAAGATGGAAAAACTTATATGAACTCTACCCAGGTTTCTAACCAAAGGTTAAAGAAGCTTCTTACAGAGCTTACAAAAGTTTTCCCAAATCAGCCTGTAATTATCAGGGCTGATAAAAAATCTCCTTATGAATATACCATTAACGTGCTGGATATTTGTAAACAATCAGGTATCAATATTATCTCATTTGCAACAATTCAGCAGGATAAGAGCAAAGATTAAAAACCCTGAAATAGATATACTTTGGCCTATTTTACTTCTTCTCTGCAAATGGCAAAAACGAAAATAAAGTTCAAAAAAACATTTTATAATTTTTATAGCTATAGACACTAAAAGTAAAATTCGATATAATGTTTACTATTCGTGTTTTATTAAGGATTTTTCTTTCCAACTTCAAAAGGTATACAAATGGCAAAACAAACAGCAAATTATGGTTTACTTATTATTGACATGCAAAATGACTTTGTTATGCCAGGTTCTCCAATTAGAGTAGCAGGTGCTAAAGCAACACTTAAAATTATATCCAAAGTATTAAAAGTATTCAGAACTAAGAAATACCCAGTATTTCATGTTGTCAGAGAATACAGATCTGATGGAAGTGATATTGAAATCACACGACTCGATAATTTTATGGAGCGTGGAAAAACAGTTGTTCCGGGAACAAAAGGCTGTGATATAGTTAATGAACTGAAGCCTATACCCGGTGAATATCGCATAGTAAAAAACAGATTTAGTGCCTTCATGAATACCGAACTGGATTTTATGTTGAGACGACTGGGAGTTACCCACTTAGTTATTTGCGGCACACAATATCCGAACTGTATAAGAACAACAAGTTACGATGGTATTTCCTATGGATACGATGTAACAGTTCTAACTGATGCTACTTCTGCTCAAACACCTGAAATAGCCGACTCAAATATAAGAGATATTCAGGCCATTGGGGTTGACTGCTGTACTACTGCAGATTTCCTTAAAAAATCAAAGTAGAATTAAAGGTTATCACGACTGCTGGCAGTGTAGATAGAAGGAGCTATCTGATTATCTGGAGTTAACGTTACTGCATCTTTATTTAATATCAGTTTAAAAGTGCAGCCAGCGTTTTTATCACAGTCTGCAGTCAAAACACCTTCAATAAGTTCTGCATTTGAAATTGCACTAACAAGGCCAAACAATCTCGCGTTACTCAAATGTAAAGACATATTAGAGATTCTATCCGAAGAATTTTTAAATATATGTGTTATAGCTTCAGTTAGAGCTCCGGCAATATTATCACTTATCATAAAAATAATTTTGTTCCCAATACTTTCCGTTTTAATTATTATTTCAGCATTTTTAGGGGAAAAGTGTATTGCATAAGCCATTATATTACTTAAAATGTGAAAAAGTATCTCCCTATCACCATGTAAAATTTCAGGAAATTTTTCGGAATATATATATTTTAACTGCACATAGTTGTCTGTGGCTGAATAATGATGCAGATTTATTATTTCTTCAATAAATTTAGATGTTTCAAATTCAGAAATATTAAGTTCTATTTCACTTGCTTCAAGCCTGGAAAGTTCATTTAAATTGGATAATATATTCAACATGTTATCTGCATGTGCTCGTATAGCCCTAATTTTTCTTTCTAATTTTATATCATATTTTCCTTCATTAATTTGAGCAATGATTAAATTGGAGTAACAGATAATAGGATTTAAGGGAGAATGCAGTTCACGAGAAACTTTTTCTAAAAAATCTGTTTTCTGATCATTTGCCGTTTCTGCTTCCACTCGTGAAATTTTCTCTCTTTCATAACTATTTTTTAACTTAGTCATAGAATACTGAAGACGATCTTTCATGTATTTGATAGTTCGTGTTAATTCACCCAGTTC
>CAZGAI010000111.1:0-9600 GCA_964523175.1 uncultured Victivallales bacterium
CCTAAATAAAGATAATCCAATTAGCAGCATTAAAAAAGTCTTTAATCTTGTTATAAATATTTAATCAAAGCAAAATTTATTTTTAAAATAAAAAATATATTTTTATTTATTATCAAATTTATTTTTTATTTAATCTAACCAAAGCATATTTATGAAACGTAAGACCAAAATATTTTCATTTTTATTACTTACAGTTATTTTTATCATTATTCAATTCAACTTAATAGCGAAAACTTCTGATAACTCCTTCTCATTTATAGCAATTGGTGATACAAGGCCTGATGTATATCTCCCTTACAATAAAAAAACAGAAGAGGAACTACTACCTATTGTAAAAAGAGCACATTTGAACTGGAAACATGATATTATTTATGACAAAAATGATGAATTAGAAAAACTTGTTTCAACTAAAGGCGATATAACTCAGGTTGTATATTATTTCAAGCACTATTGGCCGCAACATATAGTCTTATATCAGAAGGGCAAAAAATCGGAACAGACCTATTCATCTGAAGGCAGCAAGTGGGTGAATAAAAATGTTGCCAAAGAGATGAATTCAGGTGAACATTCTTTTATTATTCATACAGGAGACTTTGTTTTTTATGGACTGCAGGGAAATACTCTTTTAACAAGCCCCTACTGGCAGCGTGTGCAAAAAGAATTTTTGAACAAATTACAAGAACCTGATAAAACATTTCCTGTACTGGGCAACCATGAATTTTACCAGGATCCGACCAATATTGGATTTAGACAGACATTTCCATGGCTGAAAAAACATGGATTTACTGAAAAAAGACGAATTTACTCTTTCATATATAAAAACAGCCAATTCGTCTTTCTCAACAGCGGACCTTTGACCAAGAAAAGAGTTGAAACTGCCTGGTTATCCAGGCACCCTGGTTATAAAGAGCAAATGAGATTTCTCAAAGAAAAACTTGAAGCTGCATTAAAAGACAGCAAAATCAAGCACGTTTTTGTCACATATCATTTCCCCTCTTTCTGCATATACGGCTGTGATGCTTTGAGAAAAGAATGCAACCCACATGAGCTTCTGAAACAATATTCAGATAAATTAAATATTGTAGTATTTAACGGTCATACACATACAACCCAGCAGTTCTATGTGGACAGGATTAATTATGTTGTTCTGGGAGATGGAGGCGCGCCTAAAACTACCCAGCCAGCCAAACACCCCAGTACGGAAGCAGAGCTTTTCTGGAGGGGTAAAAACAGACAGCTGATGTATAATTATATATGCATATATATTGAAGGAGACAGTATTCGAGGTGAGTTTAAATGTTTTTTCCCTCCTGACCGACTTCAAGTAAAACAGGCTTTTTATTTAGAGTTAAAGGTCAACAATACTTTTCTATCTGTAGAAGACTAATTATGTGAAATTTTGCAATATTAATGATATTGCTGTGTATAGATAATTATAAATACTAAAAGAGGCACGGATGAATCAGAATAAGGTAGATAAACCGGATAACCTGATAGCAGCAATCATTTATCTTTCTATTGCCGGCATTATCGGATTATTGAACGTAACTATTTATTTATGGTTTGATCAGTTAAAAGGACCTGACTCTTCTCTTTTAGAATATGCCTGTTGGAGAATTTTATACCTGGTAGACCTGATTTGGTTAATTTATGCAATTTGCAAAGGATATAACTGGTCTCGATTTCATCTGCTAATTTTAGAGATTGTTTTTTTGGCTTTTTTAATTACACACCTTTTTCATCATTATCATATTAAGCCTGTTTTAGCATTGCATATACTTATACACATATCCTTTATTTTAATAGGTTTATTTCTTTTGTTTAAAAGAGAAACATCTAACTGGTTTAAGCATGTAAAACAGTTAGGAAGTGATATGTATGATGTAAGTAGCATTTTTAATATTTCATCAAAATGCCTTTATATAGCATTGGGTATCGGTGTCTTAAATTATCTTATTTTCACTTGGAATACATTACCTAATAACATAAATTATTGTTTCTTCTTTTCATTAGCAACTGAATTGATGGTGATAGGAATGTTAAATATTTTATTTATACGTAAAATCAGAAGTGGAAGTAAATTAGCAGGAATTATTTATTTTCTGGTTATGGTTTTAGCACAGACGTCACAATTTACGCCTATCCAGGCTTTGCTTGTTAACTTCAAACCTATGCTATACTGCCAGGGTCTGCTTGAATTTATACAAATTGCCATACAGCTGACTGCATTTATTTTCTTATTTCAAAAAGATATTATTAACTCTTTCAGGAACAAGAAGTATTAGCTCTTTATTGTATATTATTTGCGGTTGATTCATTGCTGCAAAAAAGTTTAATAAAAATACATGCAATAAGTCTATTACTGACAAGACCAGAGTCTGCTTTAACAAAATAATCCTCAAATACCTTCAGTTTGTTCATATCTATGGTATCCCGTTTTAAAGCTTCTATGAGAAAATCAAGAAACTTTTCTTTTCTTTCAGAATCTCCTCTATCTTTATAGTAATATTTTAATATTAAATCAGGAGAAGTGGATAAACCAAGTGATTTTTCAGGGTCAATTAAATCTTTTAGATCAAGCAATCCTTTGTTTATGTCATACTGATAAATACGGATGTATTTATAATAAATATCATTGCATGAAATAATCTTTGATATAGCAAGCACTATCTCGTCGACTACATCCTGATTGCCTTTAATGAAAAAGTAACTCAGCTTTTCAAGTAAACATGGAAGGGTATTCTTATCATTTATTATAGCAAGAGCTCTGGCCCCGAAAGTTACGAGTATTGTGTTTTCAGCTTTAACGAATGTATTAATGATTTTATTATAACTTCCTTTATCTTTCATAATGGACAAAGCAACCATACTGCTCCAGAGAAAAGAAAGGTTAGTGCCGGATAATCGTCTTCTTAGTAAAGGCAAGGCTTTTGTGAAATTGTTTTTTGCTAAGATTATTGAGGCTAATAATACACTGACAGAAGGTACTTTAAGCGCTTTATAAACCGCACGTTTTGTTTTTTCCTTCAATGTTAAGTTATACATTCCCAGTATGGCACTTGATCTAATAAAATAATCGGGTGATTCAAGGTAGTAAACAAGGTGTTTTTCGGATAATTCAGAACTCATTCCATGAAGTTTATTAACATAATCAAGCTCATCTACAGGGGATGAGTATTTATTTTGGGTCCGCATTGAGAATAAAGAATATATTTTTATCGGAGCTGATAATAATTTCAAAACACTTTTAACACTCCAATCGCCCTTTGAAGATTTTTTTAAAGTACAGGCATAATGCAGTATCGGTATTAATAATATTATAAGGGTTGCATAGTAGTATTTAAATACATTACTGGATACTGCCAACAGGGAATAGAGTTTTATTAAACCTCCACAAAGTAATATACCTGATCCACCTGCTACAAGTCCTGATATAGTTGTAAACCATAAGGAAACCCCTACACTGTCTTCTTTGGAGACAATTGTTAAATAGTAATGATTTAAACTTGAATCCAAGCCAAATAAACAAATTCCACCCAGGAAAAAAATTAAAGCACAGTATTGCCATATAAAAATAAGCGGACTATATATCCATAATAGACATATAAAAATTAAAATTATTAGATTAATAATAATTAGAGGTTTAGGACCTGTATAATCAGAAATAACACCATAGATGTATGTAACAAAAAAACCGCCCATAACCTGAACACAAGCGAATATTAAGGCTATTTGATCACTAACTCCATATGTTTTTTTCAAAGCAAGAATCGAAATAGGAATAATTAGAATCAGACCTGCACGGGCAATAGATTTAAATATAAGAAGCTTCCTGTACTGTTTTGTTTTCCATATAAGTGAAAATATTCTATCAGCGTTAAGGGCATGTGCGGAACGCATGGGAACTGGTGTTTCAGGCACTCTGATAATAATCAAACTGCTTAAAAGTTTAATTACACCACTGGCAAAAATTAATATCTGAAATATCATAAGAGTTTTATAACCGGAATATAAAAAAAACAGACACAACATTGCAATAACTGTTGAAAGATTGTAGAGCTGAAAAAATTTCGAAGAAAAAATTCCTTGATTATCATTCTCAGTAACTTCTCCCATTAATGGAGGTAAAGCAGTAGTTCCAATTGATTTAAAAATGAAAAGAATAAAAACAATCAGCCCCATTATTAAATGCATTTCAGGCATTGTTATAAATTTTTGAAAATAAGCAAAAGGTATAATTGCTATAAGTAGAGTTGCAATGCCACAGAGCTGCCATGAAATCATTACTGTAAACGAAGCACCTAAAGTTGAGATTAGCCATTTCCCGGTAAATGCAAATAGTGCACCGGCATAAGCAAAAGATGTCAATACGGCTACACTAGTTGTAGAAAAACCTATTTTCAGTAAATACAGACTCAATATATTGCCGGTAATAAAAGTCAAAGCAATGCCATTCATAAAAGAAAATAATAACAATTGAACTCTCCCGGCTTTCTGCTGAGAGAAAGAGATGTTTCCATTGATCATCATAAAAATAAAACCCTAGCACATATAGACTGAATAATAAAAAAGAATCTTATTACTAATATACTTTTCACAAACAAAATCCCACTCTTTTTTTATAAAATATTTGTATCTTCACCTAAATAACATGTATATACTGAAATGGGTGCAAATTTTTGAACAAATTACAAGAACCTCACAAAACATTTTCTGTACTGGGCAACCATGAATTTTACCAGGATCCGACCAATATTGGATTTAGACAGACATTTCCAAGGCTGAAAAAACATGGATTTACTGAGCTAATTTTTCACACTAAGACACTAAAATAATAATAATAATAATAAAGATTACCTGGAGCAGCTGAGCCACACGTGTCAAGGCGTAGCGCAGCGAAGACTGAACCAATTAAACTCACACAGAGGCACAAAGAATTTTAAACCACTAATGGACGCTGACATACGCTAATAAAAAATTGTTTTTGCATGTTCCATGTATATTAATCAGAAGAAACAAAAAACTTCATGTTCTTCTTTGCTTCGTGGTAAAAACTCTTATGTTTTATTACATTGTTTAGTTGATACTTTACATATTTGTAGTACGTATTTAATTAAAGTACGCTCTATACACAAACACTATATGAATGCTTAAACGTAAGAGGCGCAAGTGACGCTAAAGAGGATTAATATAATGAATATTACAGAATCTAAAACATTTATTAACTACAGCACAGGTATACTCAAAGGAGAGAATGTTATCGAATCAGTCAGAAAACTAGGAGATATCAAAGATATTTATACTGATAAGAAAGCCATTAATAGAATGGACCAGGATCAAATAGCTTACAAAGTACAGATGCATAATACAGAGAATGAAGGTAAAGAAGGAGGCCTCTATATCGGAACAAGTTTTTTATATCCAGGCAGAGTTGGTGATGAGTATTTTATGACAAAAGGACATTACCACCAGAAAAGGGATACAGCTGAATATTACTGGTGTATTTCCGGAGAAGGAATATTGCTTCTAATGGATGAAACAGAAAATACTAATGCAGTAAAAATTTATCCGGGTTCACTTAACTATATTCAGGGTAATATTGCTCACCGTCTTGTTAATACAGGAGAAAACATATTAGTTATTGGAGCATGCTGGCCTTCTGATGCCGGGCACGACTATGGTTCTATAGCTGAGCATGGTTTTTCTGTCAGTGTTAAGTCAATTAATGGAAAACCTGAGGTTATATCCAGATAATGCAGATGGTCTGTGTAGGAGAGATTGATAATGATAGTTTTAGCTTGTGATATGGGAGGTACCAGAATTAAACTGGGTTTACTCAAAAATGGTAAAATAATTGCACAAAAGCTTATTTCATCATACTCCAAAGAAGGTCTCAAACCAAGGCTGCCGCATCTAAAGGCTGCTTGGCTGGAGTTGCTGACAGAACAAAATATTCAACTTAAAGAATGTAGTGGTATTGGAATGGGATTTCCTTCTCTTGTAAACAACAGAGATAGTATCGTATTAGATGAGCATGGAAAATTTTCTGATGCTGTAGGTATGGATCTGAACACATGGTCCGATCAGGAATTTAATCTTCCAATTGCAATAGAGAATGATGCACGTCTTGCGCTGATTGGAGAATGGAAGTTTGGAGCTGGAAAAGGATATAACGATGTAGTTATAATGACACTTGGCACAGGCATTGGCACATCTGCAGTCATCGAGGGACAAGTTCTGAGAGGTAAACATTTTCAGGCCGGTTGTCTTGGAGGACATTTGAGTGTGAATTATAACGGCAGAAATTGTCAATGCGGCAATATTGGATGTGCAGAAGCAGAAGCATCCACATCACGCCTGCAAGAGATTGTTAAAGAACACCCTGAATTTCAAAATAGCCTATTAAAGAATAATGAGATAATAGATTACAAAGCTGTATTTACTCTTGCTGCAAAAGGAGACAAATGTTCTAAAGATGTTTTAAATCATACGCTTAAAGTATGGAGTACACTTGCAGTTGACCTTATTCATTCGTATGACCCAGAGATACTCATACTGCATGGCGGTATAATGAAAAGCAAAGATGTTATTATTCCGGCAATTCAGTCATATGTTGATAAACATGCTAGAACCCCCTGGGGAAGTGTTATAGTAAATAATGGAGAGTTATCAGATAATGCAGCGCTTTCAGGTTGCGAATGGCTTGTAAAAGAAAAATTGAAAGCTCAATAAACACCAAGAGAAAGCCTTATCATGAAATTCAATACAGGTTTTAATATTATGCCGACATCAAATCCAATGGGATTTTGTTATGGAGATGATTGTTTTGGCCCGATTGTTGAAAATAGAACACTTGATTCTATTCGTAAAAGTTTACACAACCCGAACTGTGAAGGACCGGATATTGTTTATTCAATAGCAATGGATGTAGGTAAAAAAAAGCATAGAGCTCTTTTGGAAAAAATGATGCTGCTTTATGGAGCAGTCACCTACGCTTCTGGCAGACTGGAAAATGAACCAATACGCAGTCAGGGACATATCCACGCTGTATCTCATCATTGTTCGTGGTCAACTCCTGAAGTCTATGAGATTTGGCAGGGAAAAGCAGTTATATATATGCAGGAAAGAGCTGAGGATGACCCTGGTAAATGTTACGCAGTTTATGCTGAACCCGGCGATGTGGTAATAGTACCGCCATATTGGGCTCACGCTACAATTAGCGCAAACCCTAATAAACCTTTAACTTTCGGTGCCTGGTGCGATCGTCAGTATGGCTTTGAATATGATGATGTGAGAAGTCATGGTGGTTTAACATGGTTCCCGGAATTGAATGATGACAATTCATTGAACTGGATACATAATAAAGCTTATAAAAAGAATGAACTCATTGAAAAAATTCCTGCAGGCTATTCAACATTGGGACTTAAAAAAGGAATTTCTATATATTCTCAATTTGAAAAAAATCCCGAAACATTTAGCTTCGTTCCAGAACCCGTAACAGTAAAAGAATACTGGAAAAATTTTACTCCTTAAATTTTACTCCTTAAATTTTACTCCTTAAATTTTTTCTATAATTTATGCAGTAATATGTTTTATAAAACAAAACACAAGACAAATAGCTTAAAATTTGGAGATTTGATATATATTATAACCTTATCTAAAAAATAAATTTACAGAATTAGTAAAGTAATATTCATAAAAAATACTATAATTTATAGAAACAATAACTAAATTATTAAATTGAAAAAGTTATTTGGAAACTTCTAATTATCGGAGATAACATACTATTATGGCAAAATATGCTGCACCGCGCGGGATGCGGGATTTCTATCCTGAAGAATATCGTTTACATGATGCAATTTTCAATTATTGGCGTAAAGCATCTAAAATTCACGGTTTTGAGTTTTATGATTCACCAGTAGTAGAGACACTGGAGCTTCTGGAAAGAAAGTCAGGAGAAGAAATATCTGAGCAGATTTATACTTTTGAAGATAAAAGTAATAGGCGTCTAGCTCTTCGTCCTGAATTAACACCATCTCTTGCCAGAATGATAATAAGCCGCCAGAAAGTTCTTAATTTTCCGGTTAAATGGACTGCAATTGGTCAGTGTTTCAGGTATGAAAGAATGACCAGAGGCCGCAAACGCGAACATTATCAATGGAATCTTGATATTATCGGCGAAAAATCAGTTATGGCAGAAGCAGAAGTATTATCGACTGCTATTGATGCCATTAACTCCATGGGACTTACAAGCAGGGATGTTAAAGTTCATATTGGAAGCCGCTCCGTGCTCGGAGAACTTTTCAATATATCCGGTATAGATAAAAAACATTTCGACGCATGTTTCCTGGTTATTGACAAGCGGGGCAAAATTTCAGATGAACAGATGGTGGAGCTTTTAAAAAAGGAAGGAGTACCTCAGGAAGATATTGAAAAAATCTTTAAACTAATGTCAATACAAACCCTTGAGCAGGTAACTGAACAGCTGGGTAGCGACAACTGGTCTGTTCTGGAGATAAAGGAACTTTTTGCTATTGCTGAAGCTATGGGGTTTGCTGATTATCTGGTTTTTGATATTTCAATAATTCGAGGTTTAGCCTACTATACCGGCATAGTATTTGAAGCATTTGATGTAAATAAAAAATTTCGTGCACTCTTTGGTGGAGGAAGATATAATAATCTGCTTAGTAAACTGGGCGGTGATGTAATGCCCTGTGTCGGACTTGGTTTTGGAGATGTAGTAATTTCAGAGCTGATGGATGAGCTCAATAAAACACCTGGCAAAGATTCTGACATTGACTATTCAGTAGGATTTATGGATTCAGAATCACGCAATTTTGCACTTAAAATTGTGTCTAAACTGAGACACAAAGGTTTTAACTGCGATTTGTCTCTAAAACCTGAAAAACCTAAAGCCTACTTCAAGAAAGCAAACCGTATTAACACTTCCAATGCTATATACATAGGATTTAATGAAGTCGAGTCAGGTACATTCAACATAAAAGACATGAAAAAATCTGAAAGCAGACAAAGTACACTTGGAGAATTATAAGTTGAGAGTATGGCGAAGATGATATTTTCCTTGGAATCCGTGTTCCGGAAGTAAGAAGGTTGTCAAAACAGTTTAATTTAAAATAACAAATTTATAGAGCTCACAAGAAAAAACGAAAAAAGTAACCCTAACTATCTTCTTTATTTTTTGTATTCAATATTGTTTTTGCATCAGAGTTATATCAGGTAGGAACAATCAACGCCCTTTTGAAAGGACTTTATCAAGGAAATGCTTCAATTAAACAGATAAAAGAAAATGGCACGATGGGCTTAGGTTGCGGTGTCGGTCTTGGGGAAGTAATCGCTTATAACGGTGATTTTTATTAGGTCCCTACATTTGACATAACTAGCCTCAAAATATTTTTTTAAAGAGGGCTAAAAGTGCAAATTTGGGTTAAGTTCAGCGAGGCCATTTGGGATTTTTCGCCGGCAGTTTTCAATATTATTCATCGTAATCTCAAGTTTTATATTAGTAAGTTATTAATAATTAGAATATTTCTGGAAAGGGGTAATTCATAGTTTCTTTCCAGAACTATATTCTTCTTTTCT
>CAZGAI010000112.1:0-9410 GCA_964523175.1 uncultured Victivallales bacterium
AGAAGCATACATTGCAAGAGATAAAACTACTAAACTGATTACAGACAATACTTGTAAGTTTATAAACAATTTGTTTATAAGTAATACTTTCTCATAATCAACATTTGTCAATGTATTTATTCCTAAACTATATATAAAAGCATCTACGATATTATGAAATTTATCATAAAAAATCAAAAAATAAGCAGTTGTAAAATTTATCAAAATTTCAAAGTAGCTTTTTAGGGCTAATTCCACACGTTCTGTTATATATAACCCAGCCTTATTTTCTTTAGTGATTGCATCCTTGCCAAAAGAAATTATAATCTCAAAAGAACGAGAAACAGCACGGTAAACTATAAAACCTATCCAAAAAGAATACCAAAAAGAACAAAGAAAGTTTGTGCAAGAATATTTAATGGTAAATGCAAAAATAATACTTAAAGATAAAAGGGTAGGGAATAATACAAATTTAATAGGGGAAAAAATAGAACTAATGGCAATTATAAAAATAATAATTGGTAATATCATAATTATAGACAAGAAAGAAAAAGAAGAATGAGGCATGATAGAAAGAACAAAAACTATAGCAAGTAACACAATTGAAATAATTAGATTCCAATTATTTAAGAGTGTGATATAATTCTTTCTTCTATTGCTTTTTTTGATTTTTATGGCTTCTTTAGATTCTTTATTTTTGTTTTTAAAATATTTAACAAAACAGTAATTAGGAGAAAAAATAAGAGTAATAAAATTGCTTAAATAATTAAAAATTATTACACAACAATTTCCTTTTACAGCTTTACAGCATTTATTAAAATATTTAAATGCTCCCTTTACAGTTTTACATATTTTTGATTTCCACCGTTTTTCCTTCAAAATAGACATCTCATAAATCATACAGGAAAATAAGAACGAAAAAATAATATATGCAACCAATCCAAAACCATATCCAAAACCATCTGAAAATGAAATGTCATAATCATGAGAAATTGCTATAACTGCCATAATAATTATTAGTGCCTGTAATAACAACATTGAACAATTATTTGTTTTAGTGCTCATTCTTTACTGCTCTCCTATTGTAAACTCCTACAATGGCATTTGATTAAGAAAAAATCAGAACAAGCTGGAAGCTTGAGCTGCATTTAAAACCTTTAATTCAATGCCATTGATGAACTATTTTTTTGCATAAATCACTCTAACAATAAAAACTTTTAGTTTATGCAGTTACTTCAAACTCTTTTTCTAAATAGAATTTACCTTCAATAAATACTTTTACTTTGTATGTTCCTAGTTTCCAGACATTAGAAGAACCAAAACCAAGTTCAACTTTTGGGTCGAGAGCGGACACATATATAGTTTTATATCTTAGGGGCACGTTTAGTTGTACACCACTATCACCAGCTTTTAATACATATTTTACGCTACGTGTTTGAATGAGGACTTTTGCCGGAGAGTACAACTGAATTATTGCCATGAATTTATGTTCATTTTTATCATCATATTGAAATTTGCTCAGTAAATAAATATAGGGTGTCTCTTCACAATCAAAAGAAGTAGCTACATATTCTTTAAGCCAGCCACGACCATGTTCTTCGCTTGCTATTAATGACATTTCAACTTCCCGGAGCGTTCTTGTCAGCTCTTTTCTTTCATTAAATTCTTCTAAAAAGCAGTCTAAAAGTGTAATGTCAATTTTTGATGTCAGGCTTGATAAAATTTCATTAAATGCAGTAACAGAATCCTGATAATTTTTGGCTGAGACAGCTTTTGCAAACTTTTCTAATAATTTAATTTCTGATTTAGTAATATCTAGCTGTTTACTAAAGACCTGTAATAGTTCTTTTTCATTTTTATCATAAATAGAATCTGCATAAGAGACCAATAAAGCATCAAGGATAAAGAGATGAGATACATTATTTTCATTAATTGATTTGATAATATTATCTAATTCACCTATGTCAGGTTTATCTAAAAATTCATTAAATTGATCTTCAAACTGTTCACAGTTAAATATTTTGATTAATTCTTTCAATAATGACTTTTCTTCCCTACTTATGTTTTCGTCAATTACTGAAAATAGTGCCAGTCCTCTCAAATAATTAAATTTATCTTCAAATTCCAATTTTTTGACAGGGTGATTTTCTACAACATTTTCTTTTTTTGTCTGTTTTTTTATTGCATCAAGTAAGCTCATTTTTTTCTCCTAACTCTACTTTTTTAAGGGCAAGTGCTATGCGAAACCCAATATGTGGATACATTATATCTTGTTTTACGTAACTGCGATAACCTACTAGACTACTAGTAACACTATCGGTATACGACCCTCCACGGTAAACAATGTATGTATCTGACTCGTTATGCCAACAGCTACCATCAGCTGGAGCATTTGTATAATCCTCATGCCAATTATCCTGGCACAATTCTGCAACATTACCAGTCATATCATATAAACCTAGTTCATTAGGTTCCTTTTGCCCAACTGGACGCGTACAACTATAATTAACCCAACCAACAGTTTTACCATCATCAGAGCCAGAATACTTATACCCAGCACTTTTACTTCCTCCTTTTGCACAGTATTCCCATTCTGCTTCTGTTAGAAGACGGTATTCCATTTCTTTAGGAATATTATTAGCAAAAACTTCCTGTTCGGTTAATTTTTTACAAAAATTAATAGCATCATGCCATGACACCATCTCTACAGGTTTAGTTCCAAATTTCAACTTACATGGGTTGTATCCTATTACCTTGATATATTCACCCTGAGTTACTGGATACTTCCCAATCCAAAAATCTGTTGATATAGCTACTTCATGTATTGGATTTGAGTTTGTTTGTTCATTAGAACCCATTTGAAAAGTTCCACATTCAACGAATATAAATTCCATCTGTGACTTTTTTGATATCCATGATTTATCATCCAATATCATCTGCTTGATATGTAACGGGTGATAAATTTTTTTAATCAGTTGAGGCAGTGTTAATTTATCTTTATCTGCTGATACCATTACGATATTAATTAATTCTAACAATTTATCAATATCTCGCTGAAGCAAATCAGTTTTAGCAGTAAATATTTCCAGCAATTTATGTTCACATCCCTGCTCAACATTATCAATTTTCAAAAGAATTACTGCATCAAAAAGAAACAGTTTTTTAAATTCAAAATCCTTTAAAAAGTTTATAACATCACATACAATTTTTTTGTCAGGATTCTTTGCAAACTCGATAAAAGACTCAACTGTATCTTCTACCGCAAAAGCTTTAATTAAGACTTCTAGGAATTCAATTTCTTTTGCATGTATCTCATCATCAACATTCATCATAAGAGATAAGCCATACAGATATAACATTTTATTCTCAAAATCTAATTCTTTTACTGGATGATTTTCAATTAAAAAATCATTATTGCATATATCATCTACTATTTCTAAAATACCCATGTTTGAATCCTTTCTTATATATTCTGAGAATTACTTGTAATTCAATTATTTATTTTTATTTTACGGCAGAGCGTATTCCATAACTACCTTTGTTCCAATTCACTGCTGGATGATACGTGCTTACAAATGGCGTATCTTTAAACTTTACAAGTAGAAAGTTATCGATTTCTTTTGTTAAGTGGGAGGTACAAGCATTTATAATAAGTTTAGGTTTATATTTCTGTAATCTTATATTAAAATCATCTTGAATTATTGACTCTTTCCAAATTTCTTTCCATACTTTATCTCTTAATGTTTTGTACTTTGAAATAGAAAGTGATTTTTGATGAAAGTGCCATAATGATGTTTGATATGGCACTGGATTAACTAAGATTAATCGATATTCTACTTCATTTTCCAAATCAACTAATTTTTTCTCCTCTATCTCCATTAACACTGCATTTATCTTATTCTTAATAGCCAGTCCTGTGCTACCTTGTGCGGGTGCAATTGGATCAAAGTTTTCATCAAATTCATAAATATGCGGTGATTCTAAAATTAGCACAATTGAATTTTCATCTATTTCACTTGGATGCTTATCCATAAATCGAGAACAACAAAATTCTTTGTCTCGTAGTTTAAAATTTTCTTTGATAAATATTTTATTTTTATTCTTCTCTAAAACATGTCTTCCTACATCATTAACTTTGGGAAACTTTACAATATTAAGTTTATGCATAGCATTTAAGTATTCGAATATATCATCATTTGTCATTGCAGTTAATTCAAAGTTTACATCAATGTTTAATGACTCTTCATTAATTTTAAATTCTACATTTTTTACAATATCTGTTGTCATGCTTACATTACTCAATCTGTTGATTTTTATACAGTTTTACTAGCAAGAACTACACGAAATCCAATATTTGGTTTAGTTATACCACTATACCTAGATCTACGACGACTTAACCACCAGTATTTCTTATAACTACCTCCTCGAATAACATGGGAGTAACAAAAACCATTAGACCAACATGAACCGTCAATTGGAGCACCTGAATAATTTATATGCCAATAATCCTGACACCACTCGTGAACATTATCAGCCATATCATATAAACCCAGTTTATTAGGTTCTCCCTCCCCAACAGGACTAGTAGTTCCAGAAGGAGTGGAATATCTTCTATAATGAGGCACACCATCACGTACGCTTGCTCCTTCAACACAGTACTCCCATTCAGCTTCTGTAGGAAGTCGATACTCCATTCCTACTGGAATATTATCAGCTAATATTTCCTGTTCAGTCAATTTTTTACAAAAATTAACAGCATCTTCCCATGTCACCATCTCTACAGGATTTTTATCACCTTTATTATTACTTGGATTGCATCCCATTATCCTTTTATACTCTTCCTGAGTTACAGGATATTTGCCAATCCAGAAATCTGTTGATATAGATACTGTATGTACTGGTTTTGACTCATATTCTGCACTAGAGCCCATTTGAAACGTTCCACCTTCGACGAATATAAATTTCATCTGTGACTTTTTTGATATCCATGATTTATCATCCAATATCATCTGCTTGATATGTAACGGGTGATACACTTTTTTAATCAGCAGAGATAGTGTTGATTTTTCATTATCTACCGATGCCATAACGGAATTAATCAATTCAGATAATTTATAATTATCTTTAAGCAGTAAATCAGCTTTAGATATAAATATTTCCAGCAATTTTTTTTCGCATTCATGCTCAATATTATCAATTTTTAAAAGGATAACTGCATCAAGAATAAATTGTTTCTTAAATTCAAAATCCTTTAGAAAATTTATAACAGCATCTACAATTGTTTTATCAGGACTCGTTGCAAACTCTACAAAAGAGTCAACTGTATCTTCTATCCCAAATGCTTTAATTAAAAGTTCCAGAAATTCAATTTCATTTTTGTGTATATCACCATCAACGTTCATCATAAGAGATAATCCATGTAAATATAAAACTCTCTTCTCAAATTCTAACTCTTTAGCTGGATGATTTTCAATTAAAAAATCATTATTGCATTTATTTTCCACCATCTCTAAAATACCCATTTTTAAACCTTTTGTGTGATTTTAAGGATAGTTTTATATGAGTTAATTATTCTATCATTCGCCAGCTTATCTTTTTTCATTTTTTCAATTTTTGTATTAAATGAAATCATCAGTTCAGGCATAAATTTATTGTTTACAGTATGTAATTTATTTATAATGTTATTAGTTTGAGTTTCAATTTCATCATTAAGGTCATTCGTAATCAGTGATAAAACTCTACCCTGCTCGCTTCTAAGCGAATCTATTTCACTACCCTTTACAGTTGATGCCTTAAATTTATCTCTTATTTTTGAAATATGTTTTGTACAGTTGATATTTATGTCAGGAACAGTTACTCTGTTTACAGCATTATTTAATGTCTGAATTACCTCCATAGGGTCAAATTCATCATCTGATTTATCAAATAAATCATTAACAGAGTTAAGAAGTTTTTTTCTAAACTGCTCAATGTCAATAATTCCTTTAATAATTTTACACAGTTGCCCTTCAGCATTAATTATAAAATTCTCCAGCTGACTGATTGCATCATTAACATCTGCATATCTATATGTAACAGTTTTATACCTTGTTTCTGTGCTAAACCATGAAAAAGGATTATACCAGTTAGATGTACTTACTTCATACGATTTAGTTTTAGATCCCGTTTTTGTTGAAATTCTTTTTGAGTTTGCAGCAGAAGCTTTTATATCATGCTTTACAGTAGCAAATTCCTTCTCCACCTTTATAGAGTATTCTTTAAAGATATTATTAATTCGTTGTTTACCTAAGGTCATTGTTTTTTCAATAATTTTCTGTTTTTTATCAAGTGAAACAATATCATTCCCCATAAACATATCGTAATCATTCTGTACAGAACTCTTTATATTTTTAATTAAGTTCTTATACCCTGATTCAGCACCATATAGAACACTGCTAAGTGCCTGACTTAAAATTTCTTTTTTCTTCGACTTGACTAATAGAAGTTTATCTTCTGCAGCTTTAAGATTTGAAATAACCATAAGCGAATTCTTATCAAAAGACAAACTATTATATAGATTGTTAAGTTTATTCAAATGAAATTTTTCATCTTCCTGAAGAGAATCAAAATGTTGTGCCATATTAAAGCACATACTTGAAATACAGAAGAAACTATCTGATGCTTTCTGAAGAGTTTCTAGGATTATTTTGTCCTGATTTCCTGCATTAACACTTTTTTCGGATATTTCATTTTTAGCTCTCTTTTCATACTTTGCACGTAATCCATGTATTAATTCTTTGATATTTTTAAACTTTTTATATTCATCATACATAGCAGTATCAAAAAGAGAACCTACCAAAAATACATTTTTTATACCTTTATCAGGTATATTCTGAGCTAGAAGCGACATATCATTTGAGTCAAGAAATTGTGAGCAAAGACTTAGAAAAAAGACAGCGTCACATTCACCAATAAAGTCCTGTGTTATTCTACTTCTTGAAATTACTGGATCGTTTGTTCCTGGGGTATCAACTATTTCAATCCCTTTGAGAGACTCAATGTTTAAGCTAAGTTCAGTAGATTTTACAATTGGGGTATATTTTCCACCTGAACCAACATAGTTTTCAAGTTTATTGATTAAGTTATCAATACTATTAATTCCATCAAGTATCTCAGGCTCCTTGCCGATACTTGATATAATACCGCTTTCTAAAGCATTATTAAATATTTCAAGACATGCCTTATTTTCAGCAGGGATATCAAAATTCTTATTAGCTTTCATTTGTCGAGCTTCTTCTGCAGCTGTGGCTACAGATGCCCAGTCATTGTCTGAGTAAAAATGAATTTCGGCTTTGATCTGCTCTGAATATTTTATTTTAGTTAGAGCTGCTGTCATAGGCGTTGCCGCTTTGGGAAGAATACTTTCTCCATTAAAGAGTAATGCATTAAGAAATGATGATTTACCACGTTTTATCTGTCCTATTACAACTATTTTCAACAGTCTGTTTTTATCACTCTTTGATTTAGCATCTTTAATAAAATTTTCATTAAGTTTTTTTATATCATCAAGATAATTATTGCCTATAATATCTTTAAATTGCATCAATTTACTATGCATATCAGTTACTGATAATGAAAGTTTTTCTATCTGTTGTTTTTTGCACATTATATATGTCTTTCTTTTATTACTCAAGTTTTGGGTTTGAATACCCAATACTGAAACTGCATAAATGTTGAGTATTTGATATTCAACTTTTTATTTTCTTCCTTCTCAAGCTGGAAGCTTGAGCTACATCATTAAATAATTACAACACATTGTTTTTCATTTATAATCTGAATTTTAACCTTATCATCTTTTTTAAATAAGTCTTTACTATCTTTCATGGCAGTTTTTTTAACTTCATTAGTTGTCACATAAATATCAGCATCTATGTCAATTTTTATAGAGACACCGATAGATGAAACTTTATACACTCTTCCTTTGATATCGGATAGATTACTAAATTTAGTTAATTCACTTTTATTT
Organism: uncultured Victivallales bacterium; assembly: GCA_964523175.1. Classification (GTDB taxonomy): domain Bacteria; phylum Verrucomicrobiota; class Lentisphaeria; order Victivallales; family GWF2-38-69. The sequence goes on from CAZGAI010000112.1 coordinate 7,985, forward strand.
TTCATCTGTAAGCTAGCTTTAAACCTAAAGGTATTATTATCATTTTTTTTATTTTTAGTTACAGGTTTTAAATTGAATCCAGTAGAAGCTTGCTCAATATTGACCCCGCTTTTTTTCATTAATTCCAGAACCTTATCAATCAGTTTCTTTTTTAGTTGTTGTACTTTTCTTTTATCTTCCTGAAGTATATCAATTTTTTCTTTATGTGTTCTAGCCACAATAGATAATGAATTAGATATTGTGCTATTAGTCTTGGCAATATTCATGACTGCATCATTAAGAACACCTCTTGTTTCTCTATGCTCTATAATTCGTGAGTCATAAAAGTTGATATATTCGTCAAAAACTTTCTCTATTCTTAATAGAATTTTTGTTCCTGATTTTCCAGTAGACAAAGCATCTAAATAGGTCTTTAGTACATTTTTATTTGATGAAAATTCTTTATTAGTCTCTGATGAAAATCCAATTACATCATAGATAGGGATTCCAGCTTTTTCTATTGTCTCTCTTGATTTGTTAATCTGTTGAAAAACTTCATTCTCGGGTTTCTGGTCAGCCTTACTTAAAATAAAAAGTATTGGTGAAGCTATATCTAAGGATTTAATGAATTTAATATCTGCATCGGGTATTGGAGTTTGACAGCTAACTAACCAGATTAGGAAATCGGTTGTTCTAAGGTGATTCCTTGCTATATTTTCATCAATATTATCTGTACTATTTAAACTGTCAGATTTAGAATACCCAGGAGTATCAAGGAAAATAAGTTTTGAATACTTAAATTTTTCTCTTTCAATTGATATTAGCTTTAAAATATGACTAAATGTAGCATTGTATTTCTCACTAAAAGCATGTGATATAGCCTGAATTGCATCAGAGTCAATTGGAATATTATTATTAAACTTATTTAGTGCGTAATATCTGTTTTTACTGCCATGCATTATATATGTTGGGATTGATGTTGTAGGGTTTGTATCTGTAGGCAGGAGTTCATCCAGTCCAAGAACTGTATTAAGAAATCTTGATTTGCCTGTACTAAAACTTCCTCCAATAGATATTGTATAACTATTCTCAAGGTGAGGAAAACATACAATACTCAATAGATCTTCTTTTAATGCTATAAGCTTACTATATGCTTTGGCTCCAGTTGTATTTTCATCATTATCAACTATGTCAATAAATTTTGTTATCTGTTCATCTATTTCATTAAACAGTTCAGGATGCCTATTTGTCCCCAAAGATACAATGCTAGAACATAACTCCAAACCTTTCTGTGGTTCATTCAAATAGATATTCTTTGTTTGATACTCATCTATATTAATTTCTTCATTCATATCATCAAAAGTTAAACTGTCCATATTTAGTATCCTCTAATAAATTTATAATAGTATTTTTTACTGCTATTTTTTAATTGATTATATTCGTTAAG
>CAZGAI010000113.1:0-9361 GCA_964523175.1 uncultured Victivallales bacterium
TTTTCCAATAATTTTATTTCCCGGGGCATATAAAACAGTACTAATTGAAAAGGAAACATTACCGTATGACGCAGGCATACCTATAACCCAGAGCAATGAGCCCGGGTATGACAGTCCATAGGCGGTTAGATTTCGTGACCAAACAGCTTTTTCTAAAGTAATTTCTAATTTATAAGTATTGGGGTTAATGGAGAGTAATTTTTTTTCAAATTTTATTTGTTCGATGCCCTTTGGTGAATTCAGAACCTGTTTAAAAATACCTGCTTCATTAATATCCATAATAAATAGTTTGTTTAAAGCATCAATAAGGCTGGGTTGAAAGTAACTGAACCTTATTATAGGGTTGAGATCTGAATGGGAATAAAACCAAAATGGAATAAGTATTTCAGGGGCTGCATCAGGTTCGTAGGTGATTTTTTCTTCATTGGTTCTTTTATCTATTATATCTGTTATAAACAGAGTATCAGGTTTAGAAATACCGCCTATGTTAATTGGAGGTGCAGGTTTGTATTGAAGTTCATCTACATTATTTAAATACGAGTTGCATGCACTAATACCCAATAGTGAGGAAACTAATAAAAGAAGTGATATTGTTCTTAATATTTTCATCTTGCTATACTTTCTAGTTTTGAGTATTGAACCCATATTGTGGGTTGGAGTATTTTCTTACTAAAATTAATTATACCACATTAACCGAAAATGTCATGAAGGTATTCTAAAAAAATAGTTATTAATGCAATTGGATATTTGCTTACAATCATCGTCTCGCTATAGAGACCCAAAATTTTGCGTCTCTACCGATCATGGAATTTCATAGGCTTTATTCAATGAATAGGCAGGGAGGAGGCTTTACAGAACAGCTCTTCTCTGCCTTGATGCTTCAAAGAGAAGAATACTTGTAGCTATTGCTACATTCAGAGAATCAATCTGTCCACACATCGGGATTCGGGTTTTTATATTTGAATTTTTCATCCAAAGTGGGCTCAAGCCGTATTGTTCAGTTCCTGTAACTATTGCGATCGACTTTGTCATATCGATACTGTCATAAGATTTATCGGTATGCGGTGTAGCGGCCAGAGTATTTATATTATTGGAATGCAGCCAACTAATTGCTTCCTGTGAGGAACATTCTGCTATAGGAACATAAAAGACAGCGCCGGTGCTTGCTCTCAGTACATTTGGGTTATATAAATCAGTACATTTATCACAGATAATTAGCCCATTTACGCCTGAGGCATCAGCTGAACGTAAAATTGAACCTAAGTTTCCAGGCTTCTCTATGGCTTCAACAACGAGATATAAACCATTTTTAACTATGGGCATATTTTTCAGACTGTGTTCTTTTATCAGGCTCAATGCGATCAGCCCTTCCGGTCTGTCACGGTACGACATTTTTTGTAGTATGCTTTCAGGAACTTTTATTAGCTGAGCTCCTCTATCAACTAATAAATTTAACAAAATATCTTCATTTTTCCCAAGAAACATGGATGGAGTGAAATAACACTCTTCGATAGGGAAATTGGCATCAAGTGCTCTGCTTATCAGCCGATAACCTTCAAGTAGTGTCTGCTGTGTTTTTTCACGTGTACGCCTGTTCTTCAGTTTTATAATATTCTTTATTCTTTGGTTTTGGTGGCTTGTTATTTCTAGCATGGTCATAGTATGCCTAGTTATTGTGTTAATGTCTTGACGTCTTTATTTGATTATTTTTTGTTTTTCTCTCTGCAGTTTATTGCTTAATCTGACAAATTCAGAGTAATCTTTCATAAATATCTTAACTAGTAGCGGGTCAAACTGTTCCCCCTGTTCCCCCTGTTTTTCTTCAAAATATTGTTTTATTTCTTCTGTAGTCCATGAATGTTTATATACTCGTTTTGACGCTAGCGCATCAAAAACATCTGCTATTGCAGTAATACGCGCTGGTAGTGGAATCTTTTCTCCTGCAAGTCCTGAGGGGTATCCACTACCATCCCAACGCTCATGGTGATACAAAGCTATTTGACAGGCAGTTTCAATTAATTCAATACTGCATATATTGCTATTATAGAAAGCAGTATTACAATTATTCGTTTACTTAAGCTCATTGTATTGTTCTTTCGAGGTCAATTTTATTGCTTAATTTTCTGTTTTTAGCTAAATGCAAAAAATAAATTTTATATTTAAGTGATTTATTTATTACACTGCCATTTTGCGTATATACCTGCTGACAGCTTTTTACCGGATTTTTCGGGTATTATCATTTCTCCCTGATCAATAATTCCTTTATTATTAAAGAGCGACTGTAATATTCTTTCAAGGCTGTTTGGTGAAAAACCCTGGCTATGCATACTCAGCAGCATAAATTGTGGTTTGTTTCCCATCAGTTTTTTTAGACTTAGTAATAAAGGTATTAAATCCTGTTCTATTTTCCATATCTGCCCCCTTGGACCTCTGCCGAAAGACGGCGGATCAAGCACAATTCCGGGATATGTCTTATCTCTTTTCAGCTCCCTAGTAATAAATTTTTTTACATCATCCACTATCCAGCGGACATTTGCGGAGATTTGAGGATTGATTAAAAAGTTATCTTTGGCCCAGTCTACCATACCTCTGGCTGCATCAACATGGCAGACATTGGCATTTCCTTCTGCCATAGCGAGTGTGCTGCCGCCTGAATAGGCAAACAGGTTTAGTGTTTGTACCTGAGGAGTCGCAGAGGTTACTTCGGTTAACCACTTCCAATTATCGAGTTGTTCCGGGAAAAATCCTAGATGTCCAAAGTCGGTTGGTTTAGCTATTAAAGAATAGTTTCCATAGTTAACTTTCCAGGATGGAGGTGGTGTTTGTTTCCACTGCCATCTACCTCCGCCTGATGAATTGCGTGTAAATATTCCAATAGCCTTATTCCATTCTTTTTCAGGGAGTGTTGGTGACCAATATGCATTTAAAGCGGGTCGTACTAAACGATATTTTCCCACCTGTTCAAGTTTCTGTAAGTTGCCTGAATCCAAAAGTATATAATTATCAGAAATGTTGCTGTCTTTTTTTAGCATCTAACACCCTTAAGTTTAATAGTATATTAATTTACTTTTTATTATTTATTGAAAAACAAAAACGGAATTGTCATCAAAATAAAATGTTTGTCAGTATTATTTACTTTCGCCGCTCTTGTGAATGTTGAACGTTTGAGATCTGTCAATATAAACTATTTTTCCGTTTCTTACAGTCAATACTGCTTTGTTGTTGCTGGAATTGAAAAAAGCAATATCAGCATTTCTGCCAGGACGGAGTTCTCCATGTTTTTTCAAGTTAAATAAACGAGCTGGATTAATGGTTAAACACCCGGCAGCATCTTTTATATCTAGTTGAGAATAGCTTACTAGGTGATCCCATCCTCTTTCAAGGGTGAGTGTCGTGCCGGCAATTGTACCGTCTTTTGTAACTGCACGACCGTTTGTTACTTTGATTTGTGTTTTACCCAAGTGGTATGTGCCGTCTTTCAGGCCTGCACCCTGTATAGCATCGCTGACACCAATATTTTTGTCTTTAAGTAGAAGACGGCATACGATATCAATCATTCTGGGGTGTATATGGTAACCATCAAGAATAATTTCAACTGATACTCTATCATCTGTGAGAGCTACACCAGCTATTCCCACAGAACGATGATGCAACACAGGCATTCCGTTACATACGTGTGTGCAATGGGTAACCCCGGCTTCAATGGCTTTAAGGACGGTGTCTTCATTGGCCATAGTGTGTCCCATAGAAGGGATAATATTGTTTTCTTTTAATGTTTCAATAAGTTTGATAGAATTTGGAAGCTCCGGAGCGAAAGTCATTATTTTAATTAGTCCTTTTCCGGTAGCGATAATTTCTTTCAGTTCGCCTATATCTATGGGTCTAATGTATTCTTTATTTTGAGAACCGCATTTAGCTTTGCTTATAAAAGGCCCTTCCAGTCGGATACCCAGCGGTTTTGCGCCAATATGATTTTTCCTTATGAGATTTCCAAGAGAAGATATTGAAGCTAGAAGTCTGTCCGGCGGTCTTGATACGATTGTTGGAAGGAAAGAAGTAACGCCATGACCAGCCAGAGTTTTGCACATTAGCCGGAAATCCTCGGTTCCTTCATCAACTGTACTTGAGTCAAAACCACCAGCTCCATGTATATGTGTATCAATAAAACCGGGTACTGCATATGTTCCTCTAAGATCATAGACAACCATTTTGGGATCCGCAGAGAATGCAGAAGCATTGCCGATAGCTGTTATTTTTTCATTTTTACATAAAATAGTAGCATTAACTATACGTCTTCTGGGGGTATAGCAGTAATCAGAAATAAAAAGAATTTTATTGTTTTCTGTATCATTTTTTTTGTTCATTTTTAATCCTGCAAAGTGAAGGTTCCTGTAATTCTTGATGCAATAAAAAGAAATATTAAAATTATTTTCAATAATCCGTTTGCTTTTTTGCCGAGTAATTTTATTTTATATATTGCTCGGCGCAGTCAAGAGGGGGTTGTTAATAACCTGTTAACAAGTGTAAATAACTTTCTCTTTTCTTGGCTTAATTCCGAATATACAGATAGTTATAACAATATTTTGAGATTAATACAAGTTCTTTTATGTTTATTAATAGGTAAAAGAGTGATTTTGAACTCAGCTAGCCTCGAAATAATATGTTATTCAGTTATTATTTGGCCAATTCTAGCATTTTAAGCTGAATTTTAATGCTGTAGATATTCTGGACTTTTATCCCTGAATATTGGGTAAATACCGCCAGTTAAGTGCATTAGTATTTTAGACAGTAGTTCATTGTTAATAATTTATGTTTTTCGGTGTCATATTCGCAGAGAGGTTTTTTTATGCATGATGTTTCCTTGAAAGATAAAATTTGGCTTTCGGCCAGAGATAATCTTCGCCAACGATTGAATGAAGATACCTATAACAGGTGGATTCGTTCTATACAGCCAGTAAGTTACGATAATGAAAATGAATTTATTTTAGGTGTATCTGATGACTTTTTTGCAGATTGGCTTGAGGTAAACTTTAGTGAGGTAATTGCTGAAGCCCTTGGAGAAGCTGCAGGGAAAAAAGTAACATTTAAGTTTGAAGTAGGACATCATCTGGCAGAAGAAACCCCTAAAGAAGAAGTTGTTATTTCTGCTGAAAAGACGGATGATTCCAAAGAACAGAAATTTGTGGAAATCACAAACTGTAATTCTAAGTTTACCTTTGATGCTTTTGTTATTGGTGATGGAAATAATTTCTCATACTCTGCAGCAAAGGCTGTCAGCCAGGATCCCGGGGTCTCTTTTAATCCTCTATTTATTTATGGCGGCACAGGTCTTGGAAAGACTCACTTGATTCAGGCAGCAGCGCATGAAGTAGCCAAAACTAAGAAGAATTTCAAAATAGAATATTTAACTTGTGAAGAATTTTTTAATTTTTATATTGATTCTCTGCAGAATAATAAGGTTTTGGATTTTAGAAAACGTATTCGAAGTGTTGATATGCTGCTGATTGATGACGTCCAGTTTCTTGCTAAGAAAAATAAACTGCAGGAAGAATTTTTCAATACCTTTAATTCTCTGCTTAATGACAATAAGCAGATTGTATTAACTTCTGATAGAACACCAAGTGAAATAGATGGTATGGAGTCTCGTTTAGTTTCAAGATTTGAAAACGGGCTTACAACGGATGTTCAGCCTCCGGGATTAGAAACACGTATGGCAATTCTGAGAAAGAAACAGGAGGAACAGGCAGTTAAACTGGATGATGATATTTTATTTTTTATTGCAAGTAGAATTACTTCAAACGTAAGAAGACTTGAGGGAGCATTAATACGGCTCACAGCTTTTTCATCTATCGCTGGAACCGCTATATCGATGGATATTGCTGAAAGACTTTTGCATCCTATTATTATGCAGGAGGAGGTTACAAAGGTCACAATTGAAATGATTCAGAAAAAAGTGGCTGAATATTACGATTTGCGCATTCAGGACCTGCTTGGAAGTAAACGACCGAAAAATATTGCACATCCAAGAATGGTTGCAATGTATTTATCCCGGGAATTGACTGAAAATTCTCTACCTGAAATAGGAGAAGCTTTTGGCGGGCGTACACACGCTACAGTTATAAATGCAGTAAATAGAATTAGAATTGGCAGAGCTAAGGATAAAAAAGTCGACCACTCTGTTTCGTTAATTCAACGTCAGCTGCAAAATGCATGAGTGGGCAGTTTTTTTTAGCTTGTTTTAATATCAAATTTTTACTATAAAACGCAGATAATGATATCTGCGTTTTTTTATATGTTCTTTTTGTATTATAATATTTTAAAAATGTACAACTTTGATTATATTTAATATTAGTTTTTACTTAGTTGCATAATATAATTGACTATGCTTTTAATAATAACTTCGAATAAACTTTATTTAAGGGATATATCTATGGCTAAAATTCATAATTTGGCTGATGTTGATTCAAGTGCAGTTATTGCTGAAGATGTCGAAGTAGGAGCCTTCTGTAGGGTCGGCCCAAATGTTAAAATAGGTGCAGGCTGCAAATTAATAGGACAGTGTAATGTTGTCGGGCGAACAGAAATAGGCAAGAATAATATTATTTATCCATTTGTTTCTCTAGGTACAGAGCCTCATGACCTTACCTTTAAAGGTTGGACATCTTATTTGAAGATTGGCGATGGCAATACTTTCAGGGAAGGCTTCACTGCAAATGTTGGCGCAGACGAAGGTACTACTACTGTTATCGAAAATAACAACTATTTTATGGCTAATTCACATATTGGTCATAATGCGCACATAGGTAACAGGGTTATTTTGGCTAACGGAGCACTTATAGCAGGGCATTCTGTACTTGGGGATGGGGTTTTTATTGGTGGTAACAGTGCTGTTCACCAGTTTGTCCGTATTGGACGTTTTGTTATAATGGGAGGTGTTTCTGCTACTTCTGTTGATGTACCGCCGTTTATGGTTGCTGACGGAAGAAATAAGCCGATAAGAAATATTAATCTTATAGGTTTGAAGCGTAATGGTTTTTCAAGACAAACTATTTTAGCTCTTAAGCATGTTCATAGATTATTCTTCAAATCCAGTTTAGGTGTTCCGCAGGCTATTGAAAAAATTAAAGAAGAAATTGAAATGCTTCCCGAAGTTGAAGAATTTATTCAGTTTGTTGAAAGTAGAGGTAGAAGAGGCATTGCTACTGGAAAAGCCGGATACAGATAGATTCAGATTTGATATTTTTTATATTCATTCTTTTTAACTTCTATTATAATCGTGATTTTCGATACATATCCACTATATATTATTTGGATATGTTTTTTTTTTACATTGTATTTATGTAAATTTTTTGTATTTTATTTATTTGTTCTAAATCTAAATTATATAACAAAATTCAGGGAAAAGTATGTTTTCAGATAGAAATTACAATAACAGATATGGTAACAATTCGAGCCATTGGGCTGTGCCCAGCATTATTTTAGCCTGTGTCGTCGTTTTTTTATTTCAGAATATGACGACAAGACAGGTCGGTTATTTTATTTATGATCCCATAACAAGTAATTTGGCATTGAACGCATATGGTATAAGGAGTTTACAGCTTTGGCGTCTGGTTACATACATGTTTGTCCATGGAGGATTTTGGCATTTGGCTATTAATATGTGGGGTTTATATCTATTTGGTTCTATGCTCGAACGGAGAATGGGAAGTGCTAATTTTTTAAAACTGTTTTTTATAAGTGGTATTATCGGCGCACTTTTATGGCTGGCATTCAATTGGAGTACTCCTATACCGTGTGTTGGAGCCAGCGGCGCACTTTTTGGTGTTATGGTAGCAGCAGCAATGATGTATCCCAATGCTATGATTATGCTTCTTATTCCGCCCATTCCGTTGAAATTGAAAACATTTGTAATAATTTATGCTTTAATTGAGTCTTTCAGTAGTATGACGGGTGTAGATGGACAGGTTGCACATTTAGTTCATCTAGGAGGACTCATTGGAGGATATTTCTATATGAGATTTGCTTATCCGAGAGATACTTACAATGTGTTTAAGTTTTTAAAACCTCATTCAAAAACATCTGCAAATGCTGCATATTCCAAAACTGCTTCTAAAAGCTGGAAATTTGTTAATTCTTCTGCTAATAATCTGGATGCAATTTTAGACAAAATTTCCCATCAGGAATTAACAATCTTACCGAAAAAGAGCTGGAGGTTCTAAGAAAAGCTAGAGAAAAACTCAAGAAATAAATGCCGATAAACCCTTCCTTTAATTCCCCATACAGAGAGGGAATCTAATAGTAAATTTCCCTAACATAGTCTTATGTCTGCTAAAATCACAAATCATAAATCACAAATCATAAATAGCCTAGCTGCTTATGACTTTACTCTTCCGGAAGAGTTGATAGCAAGTTACCCTAAGGACAGGCGAGATTCTTCAAGCATGCTGGTTTTAGATAAACTTACCGGTAAAATTAAAATAAGAAGTTTTACTGCTATTATCGACTACTTATCCGCAGGTGACTGTTTGGTTGTGAATAATACGAAAGTTATTAAAGCACGTCTTTTTGGTTTGAAAGAAGGAGCAGGTGCGAACATAGAATCGATGTTGATTGCTCCTGTTAATAGTTCAAATAAGGTGTGGAGCTGTTTTATTAAACCCGGCAAAAGAGTAAAAGAGGGAACAAGGGTAAAACTGACTTCAAATTTTCGTACTAATAAAAATGAAGATGCCTGGTATACAGTAATTAAAAAAAGCGTTGACGGAGCATTTGAAATCTGCTTTGATACTGACAATGTCCCTGAAATATTAGAAAATTTTGGTAATATTCCGTTACCTCCGTATTTGAAGCGTGATGCGGAACCCGACGATGAAATAAGGTATCAGACTGTTTATTCTAAAACTTCTGGCGCGGTGGCTGCCCCTACAGCTGGTTTGCATTTTACACCGGAAATTCTAAATAAGCTATTAGAAAAGGGAGTGAATATTGCTGAATTGACTTTACATGTCGGAGCAGGAACATTCCAGCCTGTCAATACGGAGAATATTTTTGACCATAAAATGCATAGTGAAGAATATTTCATGTCTGATAAAGCTGCGGAAGTTATCAATAAAACTAAAGCTTCCGGTAAAAAAATTCTTTCAGTTGGTACTACTACTACTCGTGTACTGGAAACATTGGCTGTAGAAAATGGTTTTGTGAAAGCTTGTTGCGGATGGACAGATATTTTTTTATATCCCCCCTACAAACCCAAAGTTGTTGATATGCTCCTGACTAATTTTCATCTCCCCAAAAGTACATTACTTATGCTGGTCTCTACCTTCGCTGGAAGAGAAAATATATTAAATGCCTATCAAAAGGC
>CAZGAI010000114.1:0-9339 GCA_964523175.1 uncultured Victivallales bacterium
CTATCAGTGTTTCTCTTAAAAATATTTTTCCAATTTCTATAGGCGAATAGCCCAAAACTCTGAAAGTAGCTATTTCCATCTGTCGTTCAGATATGGAAATAAGAGATGAATTTAATATTGATCCAAGAAAAATAACAGCGGCAAAGATAATCATTGTGTAGACCATTGTATTCATATTTTGCACAAATGAAGTTTTCATAAGTTTTTCATCATTCTTGATGTCTGACAATGATGCCAGTTTCGGATATTTTTTAACCTGGGTCAGGAGTGCTCTTTTTTGTTGCCTGGTCTGCGTGCCTTTAAGCTGAATGACAGATATAGCAGATTCTTCTGATATTAGATGGTTTAAATATTTAAAATCAGCATACACAGATAAGCCGAAAGTACTGTTGATAATATTAGCTATAGGGACTTTATGGGTTTGTTTTAAACCTTTGACAGGGATAAACTCAACCATATCTCCTACTTTAAGATGAAGAATTTTTGCCAGGCGCTCATTCATTAACAGGCCGGTTGAAGGTATTTTTACCTGCACTCCATTAATATTGCATGGCGTGATTAGTTTTGGGTTTTCAATTAAACCTGTAATTACGCCTTTTTTATGATACGGTCCATTTATAAAATTACAGGGGACTATTAGTTCCGGTTCAGCGTGGGTAATACCAGGGAGACGCTTTACCTCGTAAAGAGCACCGTAATTTACTTCATCTCTAATATTTAGTGTATAGTCACTGTGAATAACATTATTAAACTGAAAAGAGACCATATATCCAATAGAATCAGACATGGCTAAGGCCATGAATACAAGTGCCGCACCCATTGCAGCGCATAGGACACCAATTATAGTGCGTCCTTTGTTCCTGAATATACTTCTAAGAACTATCTGCCAGCGAAAATCCAGCCTTGACCAGAGCCAGATCCATCTTTCAAACAATATTTTTCCTCCGGTCTGAGGCGGGGGAGGGTGCATGGCTTCCGCAGGATTCAGTTTTACCATGCCTTTGACTCCCCTTAGTGAACCTAGAATTGCAAATATTATAGAGATAACAAGTGCAATGAGCATTATCGACGGATAAAATAAATTATTAAGTTCTGGGAATGTATAAAACTTTTGGTATAAATTGGTCATGAAGGCTGCAAACCAGTATCCTAAGAAACAACCTATAACGCCACCCGTAATTCCGACTGTCAAGCTGTACTTTATAAAAAACCAAAATATTTCTCTGTTGGATACTCCCAGAGCTTTTAGTGTCCCTATAATTACACGCTGTTGTTCTGTTGTTCTAAGCATAACTACATTTAATATTAAGGCAGCTACACCCAGAAAAAGTATAGGCAGAAGAATAGCAAATATCCTTAATCCGCCTAATTCGGCAACCAGTTCCATGTTTGACGGCTGATTTTTTAAATCATAGTTTGTAAAGACTCCATAAGGTTTGAGCTTATCGGTTATTTCTTCTAATATGAATTCTGGATGTTTCTGTGCTTCCGGTGAGAGTAGGCCTACCAGATTATTGTAAGCTCCGCTAAACCCAAAAGTGTCTTCTGCATAGTCCTGCTTTATCCAGAATACTCCATATTCAGCAGGGTTTGGTACTATACTTCCGGGCGGAACCATATATACATATTCACTGGATATACCAACTCCTACAACGAACAGCTTTTTTCGCTGTCCATTCATTATAAGGTGAATAAAGCTGCCTGGTACGATATTTCTTTTTTTTGCAAATTCTTTAGAAACTATTACTTCGTTCTTTTTGTCTTCGGTGAAGTAGGTTCCTTTAAGCATCACAATATCATTTATAACTTTAGCTCTTTCCTGCGGCATGGATATTACAGTACCGCTTAATGGGGTTTCAACTCCTTCAAGATCAACGACAATAGGAAATAATATCCTTTCGCGTACACTGGATACACCATTTATTGCAGTTATTTTTTCAATAGTTGAATTTGGAGCTTTTTTTAATTCTATCCAGAAATCAGCGATATTGCACTTGGAGTAGTAGCTGGTTTTAGCATTTGTCAGATTATTGAAAGTACCATACATTCCTACAAGGAAACTGACACCTACAGCAATAATAGCTACAACGGCGATTAGCATCCCTTTAGAATTCAGAATATCTCTTCTGAGTTTTTTGTTTAAAACAGAACTCACCAGGAAATCTCCTCGGCTTTAAGTCTCTTCTCATTGCAGGCTGATTTCTCTATAATACCGCTTCCAAGGTGAACAATGCGGTGAGCTAAATTGGCCAAACCTGCGTTGTGCGTTATTATGACTATTGTCGTGCCGAGTTTTTCATTTAGGTTAATCAGTGTTTTGAGTACAAGCTGTCCTGTTTTAAAATCGAGTGCTCCGGTAGGTTCGTCACAAAGTAGGAAAGTTGGGTTTTTTGCCAAAGCTCTGGCAATGGATACTCTCTGCTGCTGGCCGCCGGACATTTGTGATGGAAAATGATCAACTTTTTCCTCCATATCAACCACTTTCAATGCTTTAATTGGGTCCATCGGGTTTGAGGATATCTGTGTTGATACTTCTACATTCTCCTTTGATGAGAGAGTTGGAATTAAATTGTAAAACTGAAAAACAAAACCAATGTTGTTTCTTCGGAATAACGTAAGTTGCTTGTCATTTGACTTAGCCAAATCTTTTTCGTTGAACCATATCTCACCTTCGGTCGGATTTTCTATACCGCCAATTATATTCATCAATGTTGTTTTGCCAGACCCTGAAGCTCCTAGAATAACTGTTATTTCACCCTTATATATTTCTAGATCAATACCATGTAGCACTGGAACTTTCACCTCTCCCATAGTGTATGTCTTTTTTATGTTTTTCAGCCGGATTTCACACTTTTTAGGAGGAATGCTGTCATCTTTCATAAAATATCCTGTGTATTTATATAGAAATTATGCCTGTAAACATACAATAATAGAGTTTGGACTGTGTGAATGCTTTCTTAAAATAAAGCCGTAAAATTTATATAACTATATTGTATTGCTGTAAGATAACAATACAATATATTTATATAAATCAATGCCTGTTTATTACCTGCATTATTTTAAAACAATGCCTATGGATTTATTACACCATGGCATACAACTTGCCTTCGTTATACTAGGTTTGATTCTTCTTTTCAATAAAGCTTTATCTAACAGGTTTTATTTTAGCTTTGCAAGCACAATCGTCTTTAAAATATCTTTACCATGAGTTAGGGCTTTCAGGTCAAAGGACATTTCAGGATGGTGAAGGCCGGGTATCAGATTTGCACCCAGCCCGATATAAGCAGTTTTAATACCGAGTTCTTTACTGTAAAAATGAAAATCTTCGCACCCGGGGGTGACAAGAGGAGGTAGTGCTTTTCCTAAAACAGTGTCTATTGCATCTGATGTCTGTTCTACCAGTTCATTATTGTAATCGGCTGCCGGGGTACTGTCCAGCCTAATTTCAGCTGACGCACCTAATGCCTTAGCAGATTCTGTTATAGCTGTTTTTGCTTTGTTGACTAACTCGTCAAAAACGCTGTTCTTCTGTGCTCTTATATCGAAAGCCATATTTGTGGTATCCGGGATAGTATTTGGTGCTGAGCCTTCAGAGTGTATTCGGGTTACTTTAATTGAGTGTGAAATACTCGGATCGACTCTGATTGAATTCACTGCATTTACTGCTGCTACAGCAGCATCAAGTGAACTGATACCCAAATGCGGTCTTGCTCCGTGGGAGGCAACTCCTTTGATTGTTACAAAGAGCGCACAGCCGCCTCCGTGTAACAATGCAGGGGTAGCTTCACCAAGCACCGCTTCCTGGATCGGGCGCAGATGTATGCCGATTAATTCTTCAAGTTTATTCAATTTTCCACTTTTAATCAACACGTCAGCACCGCCAAGTTCTTCTTCGGCTGGTTGAAATAACAGCACTAACCTGCCATGGTCTATTCCGATTTCAGCTATTTCCTTTGCCAGGGCCAAAACCATCGCGGTGTTAGCATCATGGGCACAGGCATGGATGTTAACCTCTTTTCCATCAATGACAAAAGGAAGTGCATCAATATCAGCCCTTACACCGAAAACAGTGCCGGGGTTACCACTATCCAGAGAAGCAATTATACCGGTTGGGGGTATAAGTTTTACTTTGAAATTTAATTTCCTAAGCTGTTCTACTATAAATTTTGAAGTTTCAATCTCGTTAAATGCTGTTTCCGGTATTTTATTGAGCTCTTCATATATCTTTTCTACATATTCTTTTGCCATCAAGGTAAACCTAGTATTAATGTTAATTGTTGATAAATAGTGATTCTTACTGATAATCAACAATTTAGGAAGTAAATTCTATTTCAGAGGATATGTCTGCTCAAATTTCTTATTTCAGTTGATTTATTTGTAAACGAAAACAGTATATCTATTATTCAAAATTTCTATATATTTTATACATTTTTTTGTTTCTTTTTTAATAAGCAGTATGCATCTTCACCACTGTGACCCGGTTTAAAGCATAGATTTTCTGAAGAACATTCGGCATTACTCAAATTGCCGCATCTTCCATCTGTCTACAAGGTTTGGCTCTCTGATAAAATGCCTGCATATTGAGACGTAATCTGCTGTACTATATAATTTTTCCATAAAAAAAGAATGCTTTTTCAAACTTGCTTGATATCATCTAAACTCACAACTATGTTGACTAAACATATAAAATAATGATAAGTTAGGAGACAGAAAGGTTATGAATAGAAATGAAAGAAAGTCTTTTTTAGGAAAACAACTTTACGGTTTGACTGTATTGACAGGCCTTATTGTCCTGGTTTCAGGGTGTTCGTCTATTGATTCATCAACCGGGGACTATAATTCTGCCAGTCATTTTACAAAGCCTATATACAGTGAGATAATGAAGAAGGCTATGGCATATGAAGGAATAGCACGTAATCCTGTTATTTTTATACCCGGATTTCTAGGTTCGAAACTAATAAATAATAAAACCCGGGAGAATGTATGGGGTGATTTTAGTTCTTACGAATCATTTACCGGTTATTCTAATACAGAACTGAGAGATTTAAGCTATCCTATGGCATATGGCAAACCGCTTAATCAAATTAAAGATAATGCGGTATCTGTCAGTATTATGAGTGAAGCTGATATTAGTGTGGTGGGAATCGACTTTAAACTCAATGCTTATGATAAAATACTAGATATCTCTAAAAGGGACGGTTATGTGCTGGAAGGGGAACCGCTGCCTAAAGGTAAAAACTTTTATTCACTGTTTACTTTTCATTATGACTGGCGGAAGGATTTAGCTGAAACCTCGGCAATTCTGCATAAATTTGTGCTGGAAAAAAGGGCATATCTTCAGAAAGAGTATGAAAGACTTTACGGAATTAAAGACTATGATGTTCAATTTGACTTTGTAGTGCATTCTATGGGAGGGCTATTGGCACGATATTACCTGAGATACGGAGACCAGAAGCTGCCTGAGGACGGTTCCCTGCCGGTTTTTGACTGGAGAGGGAGCAAGTATGCGGATAGAATCGTTATTATAGGAACACCCAATGCAGGGTATCTAGATACATTATATGAATTGTTAAATGGCTATAGCCCAGTGCCGGGACTTGCAGATGCTTATCCACCGGCTTTAATCGGAACCTGGTCAACATATTATCAGATGCTGCCTGTTCTAAATACTAGGTCGGTTCTATATGAAGATAATGCTGATGGACCGTCTGTAGATATATTTGATCCTGCAGTATGGGTTAAGTATAAATGGGGGCTTGCCGACCCTGACCAGGCTGAAAACCTCAAAATTATTTTGCCTGATATAAAATCTGCTGAAGAAAGGTGCAGGGTAGCTCTTGATCATTTGTCTAAATGTTTAAAGAATGCCAAACAGTTTACTGATGCATTAAAAATATACAAAGCTCCACCTAAAGGTGTAACATTCTATCTGTTTTTTGGAGATGCTGTTGAAACTAGACGGACAGCGATGGTTGACAGGAAAACCGGAGAAGTTAAGTTTACCGGATTTGAATCAGGCGATGGAATTGTATGTACATCAAGTGCACTTTTTGATATGCGTGCTGGACAAAAATGGATTCCCGAATTTAAGTCTCCAATTACCTGGCATACAGTGATTCCTTTTATGAGCGCCCATATGGGGTTGACTCAGGGTGCCTGGTTTGCTGATAATATAGCGTATTGTCTGCCGTATTTTATGTTAATTAATCATTTAAAAAATCAAACTAAGCACTAATAGTGACCAGTAATTTTAAACTGTAGGAATTTTCTTTTTGACAGGCTATATGAACTTTAATATTAATTTCCTCGCAGTATATTATATTTTTTTCATTAAAATCACTCTTCTGTGTTTGATATAGTAGTATAAATATGACATGTTTTTGTCTTTCAAAAGGATTCTGAGAAATTTCGGGATTATTATCTGATATTGAAACATACTGGTTTGAGTTTATTAATATGGCAGTTATAAAAGTAAAAGTTAGAAATGAAGCCGGCATTCACTGCAGGCCTTCGAGTCTTATTATACAGAAAGCATCTGAATACCCTGAATGTTCTTTCTACGTGGAATGTTCAAAAGGGGAAGCAGATCTGACAAGTATTTTAGGCTTAATGAGTTTAGGTCTTGAGACTGGGGAAGAGGTTAAGATTACCGCAGACGGCTCTGACGACGAAAAAGCAAGTCGGGAAATAGCGGAACTGTTTGCTTATGAATTTGATTTTTTACCCCAAAAATAGATATAGGATAAAATTATGGAAAAAGTAGTTAGAAATGTGTATGAAGGTAAACTTGATGCAAAAGGATTAAAATTTGGTATTGTTTGTGCCAGGTTTAACGATTTTTTTGTAAGCAAGCTTCTTGATGGTGCTGTAGATGTAATTATTCGGCATGGCGGTAATGGTGAGAGTATAGATGTAGCCTGGGTTCCTGGTTCTTTCGAGTTACCTCTTATTATTAAAAAAATGGCTGAATCTGTAAAATATGACGCGGTAATAGCTTTGGGAGTGGTAATTCAGGGGGCGACTCCACATGCTTCTTATATTAATGCTGAGGTTTCAAAAGCTTTAGCTCAGATCTCGCTGAATACAGGAGTTCCCGCTGCTTATGGCTTAATTACAGCTAATAATATAGAACAGGCAATTGAACGCAGTGGGACCAAGGCCGGCAATAAAGGCGGAGATGCAGCATTATCTGCTATTGAAATGGCTAATCTGCTTAAATCCCTTAAAGGTGTGGAATGACAGCAAAACACTTTAGAAGATTTGCCCGTGAATGGGCGATGCAGTTTTTGTTTCAATATGACCTGACTCCGGTAGAGGATAATGAGGAGGCTATTGATAATTTTTTAGCCCAGTTAGGTGATTCTGAGCTCTTTGAATCTCCTTCTGACTCGAAAACTTTTCGAAAAGCTGACAGAATAGCTCGTGGTATTATTAATGGTATTCTGGAAAATATTGTTGAAATAGACAAAGTGATTTCTGAATATTCATCAAAATGGACTATCGAAAGAATGAATACTGTTGATCGTAATGTATTGAGGGTCGCTATTTACGAGATGCTGTTCTGCCAAAATGTACCGCCTGTTGTCAGTATCAATGAAGCTGTTGAGATCGGTAAAATTTATGGTACAGACAATACATCTTCATTTATAAACGGTGTGCTGAATGCTGTAATGAATACTTTGAGCAGACCCTCAAGAGAGGCTGTGTTTGATAAATGAAGTCTGCTTTTAAAGTTTTTCATAAAGGGTTGCGGAAAACTGCTGTTTCTTTTTCAAAAAAGATAGAGGGCTGTTTTTCCGATCTAAGAGGTGGGAGCGAGGAAAGCTATGAAGCTCTTGAAGCCGCTTTGATAAGTTCTGACCTAGGTGTGTCTGCTACTTTACGTATTGTTGACAGAATACGGGAGCAATATAAAAATGGTGATATAAGAGCAGGGGATAAAATTTTATATATTGCTAAAAATGAAATATTTGAGATTTTGAACAAAAATACAAAGGAACTTATATTTGAAGACAATAAACTGTCTGTTATACTTCTGCTTGGTGTAAATGGTTGCGGGAAAACCACAACTGCAGGTAAACTTGCCTATTTACTGAAAAAAGAAGATAAAGAAGTTATGCTTGCCGCCTGTGATACTTTTCGCGCCGCAGCTATTGAACAGCTGAATTTATGGGGAAAAAAAATTGATTCGTATGTAGTATCAGCAAAGCACGGCGCTGATCCTTCTTCAGTTGCATTTGATGCCGTACAGGCTGCATTATCAAGAAACTATGATTATTTGATAATAGATACAGCCGGACGCCAGCATACCAAAAAAGGTTTAATGGATGAACTTTCAAAAATGAACAGAAGTATAGCAAAAGTATACCCGGAAGCTCCTCAGGAAGTATGGCTTGTCGTAGATGGCAGTATTGGCTCTAACGCATTGGCTCAGGTTAGAGAGTTTTCAAAATATGCAGATGTCAACGGAATCATCTGCACAAAACTGGACGGAACGGGCAAGGGTGGTATGGTTGTTGCGATGAAAGAAGAGTTTGACCTGCCTATTTTATTTGTAGGTTTAGGCGAGCAGGCTAATGATTTACAGCTGTTTGATCCTTTAATGTTTACGGATGCTCTGTTCGAAGAACTGGAAAGTTCATAGAATTTACTGGAATAATAATTCATTGTTCATATAAGGAATGTGTGAATTTTTTTTACAATAGAATCCCTTATTTTGAAAACTTGTAATAACTAAATAATATACTCGTCACCCCCTGGAGGGTATAGCGGATAAATCTGACTGCTTTTGATCCGTTACAATACCTCTAAGGTTTAAGTGTGACGAGTATGAGCTGTTATATAGTTAAGTAATGACATAGTACTTGTTTCCTTAGGAAAAAACTCTTAGATGACCCGCAAATATGGTTAGATTCGATTAATGAAGATGATAAATTACAGTTTGATTTTGACCGAAAGATAGGTGTAATGCCGCCTGGCGAACATATCTTAAGGGTTTTTACCGATAGGAAAAGAAAAAAACGAGATGGTTAAAATATAAAGCATACAGAACAGATGAAGTATCATGCATGAAGACTCTGTCTTGAGCAAATGTACTATTATAGCTTAGGGTTTTCAGCTTTTTTCATTGCAGGACTGTCGTTCAGATTGCCATACTTATTTTCTACTTGGTGCTTTTTTACTGTTTGGAAAATAAATTCCCGCAGTTTTTTTGTGACTTTTGGAAAAATTTCGGCTAGTTTAAACTCAGAGATTGGAGGCCGGTAATTAACCTGATCGTATATCCATTCTGTACAGGATACCTGTTCGCTGATCTGTGTTTTTCCAATAATTTTATTT
>CAZGAI010000115.1:0-9217 GCA_964523175.1 uncultured Victivallales bacterium
ATTGAGCATACTCATCAGATGATTCAGCATTCCCTCCAGCTTAAAAATAATATTTATAAGATGGAAGCTAATGAAAAGTATTTTCTACTGCTGACGGAAGAATCTCATTTTTTACAAGAATACACCGATATTAAAGTAAAAATTGAAAAAGAATTCAGCTTCTTATTAGAAGAAGTTATAACTCCGACTCAAAGAGATTTACTGAAGACTATAAAGGTAAAAGTAAATAACTGGGATAAAACAGTTGCTGTTGTTGAAATTAACTCATCAAAGGAGAAAGCAAGAAAATCTTCCAAATTAAATGCGGCTCTTATTTTAAAAAAGAAGCAATTAGACCTTAGACAGTCAAAAAGTAGTACTGTGAATGAGGAAAAGCTACAAGAAACCGGAAATAACCCACCCCTTAATCCCCTCCATGGAGGGGAACAATCACTTCAGTTTGTTTCAGAGAAAACTGGTGAAATTGCAAACAACCCACCCATTAATCCCCTCCCGGGAGGGGAGCAAAAGGGGTGGGCAATACCGCCTTCAAAGGAGAAGGAGCACCTTGAATCCACTGTCATACTCCAAACTATAGCGGACAAGCCGAGCATCGAGCATCCTCCTTCGCCAAGGCTTCGGCGGACAGGTCAAGCATCCTCCTTCGCCAAGGCTTCGGCGGACAGGTCAAGCATCGAGTATAAAGAATTACAAAATGATTTAAAAGTCTATGGTGAGAGGGTAATCAGGCAGGACGTTTTGCTTTCTGAAGCAATAACGGGCATCAACAGATTTATTGAGAACGAGAAAACACTGATGTTTAAGCGAAAAGGGACGACTCTTACCCTAATATATAGAATAAGCTTTATTATTATCTGTATGATAATATTATTTTTGATTATATATACTATTATTTCATATTTCCTATCAAGAAGCATTCTTAACCCGCTGCGCGCTACGACAGAGATGATGAAAGATATTTCGGAGGGCAAGGCTGATTTAACAAAACGACTTCATGCTAAATCTAATGATGAATTAGTAGAACTGGTTAGCTGGTTCAATAAATTTATAGGTAAGCTTCATAAAATAATTAAACATATGCAGGAAGAAAATATCAGGGTGAAAAGTTCTTCTTCTGAATTATCTGCAACAGCAACCGGGCTTGCTAATGTTGCTGTTGAAACTTCAAGCAAGGCTGATGAACTGTTTTTAGTTGCTGAAGATGTAGCGCAGACAATGGATTATACAAAAGAAAAATCATCTCAATATACTACTGATTCTGGAGAGATGCTGAATTTTATTCAATCTGATTTTTTGCACAATGTATCATATGAAACGGATCAGATAGTGTCAATTAAAAAAAAATATTGGATATACTTCAACAAATCTTATAGAAATGAATAAACAGGTTTTGGGTATGAAGGTTATTATTGATTCAATAAAGGACTTGGCTAGTCAGTCAAAAATTCTCTCCGTGAATGCATCAATTCAAGCTACAAAAGCAGGCGATTATGGAAAGGGTTTTGATGTTGTCGCTAAGCAGATAAAAGAATTGGCAAATAAATCAGAAACCAGTGTTAAGATGTTTTTAAAATCAATAAAAGGTATACTGGAAATATCAAATATTGCAGGTTTGTCTGTTGAAAAAAGTTCTAATTTTATAAATAAAAGTATTTCAAACAGTGAAAATCTACAACAGATACTGGTAAAGCATACAGATAATATTTCTGAATTGGTTGAAGGTATGAATGAATTATCTTCAATATATAACAAACAACATGATGATACTGCTGTGCTGCTTAATACTGCTAAAAGTATTAAACTCAGTACAGGAACGAATGCTGAAGGCGCTAAAAAACTTCAGACTGCCGCTGATAATCTCAAAGAATTCAGTGTTCGCCTAAACTCATTAATTGATGATTTTAAAATCTAAGAAAGGATGTTTCATCCAATGAATGACAAAGAATTAATGATAAAACTAAGAGAAGTTTTTATTCAGGAGGCCAAAGAACGCCTGAATTCAATGTCTACTAACCTGATTACCCTGGAACAGGGAGCTACACCATCAGAACAAACTTCACTGTTTGAAGAAGTATATAGAGATGCTCATAGCCTGAAAGGGGCCTCAAGATCAATCGGATTAGCCAGTATTGAGTCAGTATTCCAAATAGTAGAAGATATATTCAATGAAGTAAAGGATGGACAGTTTAAATTAACTCCGGCACTCTTTGATATTTTACAGAATTTTATTAAAATATTGAATGAAATTATAGATTCATCAAATATGGAATCACCAGAGAGTGTGCAGCAACTTAAAAAGCAGGAAGAGGTATTTTTAGATTATTTAAGAAATAAAGATGGTGACACTTCTGGTAAAGATGGTGACACTTCTGGTAAAGATGGTGCAATGGATTTAGTGAATGAGGTGGCTGAAAGTTTTCTTGATAATGATGATGAGATAGACCCTCTCAAATCTGAACCCGATACCTCTGATACACCCGTTGAAACGGATGCTGCCGTATCTAGGGACGAAATTATCAAGGACGAAAATAAAGAAATGCAGTCATCCGGTGAATTGTTATCCAATATAGAAAAAGATAAAATTGTAGATATTCCGGAAAAAAATGGGATTAAAGATACAACCGAAGAAAATAAGAGTGAAGATAGCACTGAAGAAGAAGCAAGTGAAGAGGTTGAGGAAATTCCGAATAATCAAACTAAAACTGCTGCATCATCAGCTCAGGATACTGTAAGAATTTCATCCGGTAAATTGGACTCTCTTCTTTTGAAGTCTGAAAACATGATTAGAATCAAACAGGTATTTTATGAGCATATTCCTCTTTTGCAGAATACTTTGAGCCTTTTAGAAGAATCTAAACAATTATCCGGAAGCTTGACATCTGATTGTTTAAATATCAAAAAAGAATTGGCAGATACCGAAGGACAGGATAGAAGAAACAGCAGACAATCGTTAGAAAAAATAATTGAGTTTATTGATGAATCTAATAGCAACAATAAATCACTTGAAAGCATATTAAAAAATCTACTCAATATAGAAAAAGAAAATATGCGAAATACTGAAAAAATTGTAGATGGTTTTCTATATGATGTAAAAGAAATTGCTATGCTGCCTTTTTCCAATATTCTTTATGCTTTTCCACTAATGGTACGTGATATATCAAAACAACTAGGGAAAAATATAAAATTCACCATGAAAGGGGAAGAGATCAAGCTGGACAGGAGAATCTTACAGGAAATTAAAGATCCCCTGGTTCATCTTATTCGGAACTCTATTGATCACGGTATTGAAGATAAAAGTGACAGGAAAAAAGCAGGGAAAAATGAAACAGGATTTGTAGAGCTGAATATCTCTCAAAAAGATGGAAATAAAATTCTGATAGTAATTAGAGATGACGGAAAAGGGATCAATGTTGATACAATAAAAAATGGGATTGTAGACAATAACCTTCTTTCCCTAAATGAAGCTAGTTTACTTACAGATACTCAGATTTTAGGGTATATCTTTCATTCAGGCTTTTCTACAAAAAAAATAATAACCGATTTATCAGGTAGAGGATTGGGACTGGCTATCGTAAAGGGGAAAATTGAAAGTCTTGGAGGTGTGGTTCTTGTTGATAGTAAAGAAGGAAAATATTCGGAGATACAAATAACGCTGCCAGTTACTCTTGCCACGTTTAAAGGTGTACTTGTTGAAGCAGATAAGAGAACTTTTGTCATTCCAAGTAACAATCTGGAAGAGGCTATTAGACTTAAACATGAACATGTTAGGTCTGTTGAAAATAAGAAAACAATAAATTACAACAAAGCAACTTACCCTCTTATTAATCTTTCCTCAGTTTTGGGGTTTAATAGAACCTTTGAAGCTGAACATAATGAAAGAGCATTTGTAACGGCTGCTATAATTGCAACATCAAATGAGTTGATGGCATTAGAGGTTGATGAAATTATTGAAGAACAGGAAATCCTTATAAAAGATTTAGGATCGCAATTAAAAAAAGTTAATAACCTCACTGGTGCCACAATACTTAATTCTGGTAAAATAGTTCCAATATTAAATATTCAGGATCTGTTTAAATCCGCTACTAATATAACAACAGCGCCTCCGAGAAGAGAACAAAAAACTGCAGATGATCATAAGAAAGTGATATCTTCAGATAAAAAAACAATGCTTGTGGTTGAAGACTCTATTACATCAAGAATTCTACTGAAAAATATTCTTGAATCTGCCGGATACAATACTGAAACTGCTGTTGACGGATTAGACGGGCTGACCTTTTTGAAATCAAACAAAGTTGATTTGGTCATTTCTGATATTGAAATGCCGAGAATGGACGGTTTTACATTAACCTCGCAAATAAGAGCAGAGCAGAAATTAAAACATCTTCCTGTAATTCTAGTGACATCCAGATCCTCGTTAGCTGATAAAGAAAGGGGAGCCGAAGTTGGTGCTGATGCGTATATTGTAAAGAGTGAGTTTGATCAGACAACTCTTATAGAAACGATAAAAACTTTGTTGTAATTAATGGAATCTTAGATCGTTGTGTTTTATGGATAAACATCGTCATTCGATACGTTTGAAAAATTATGATTATTCACAACCATGCATATATTTTGTTACAATATGCATAAAAAATCATTCATGCTTGTTTGGTAATATTAATGATGTTAAATGATGCCGGGAAAATGATAAAAAAATGGTATTTTGAATTACAAAATAAATTTTCCAACGTTCGATGTCGTGAATATGCAATCATGCCGAATCATATTCATTCGATTATCGTAAATGTAGGGGCGGACCTACAGTGTGTAATACAATGGTTTAAAACAATGACAACAAATGAATATATTCGTAATGTCCAACAACATAATTGGCATCGTTTTACCGGTAAATTATGGCAGCGGGGTTATTACGAACATGTAATACGGAATCATACTGAATTAAATAATATTCGAGAATATATCAAAAATAATCCACTAAACTTTGTGTGAGAATAAATTTTTAAAAGAAGATTACGAAATGTCTAACAAGAAAATAATTAAAGTACTTGTGGTAGAGGATTCTCCTGTTAAAAAGGAGCTTCTTGTAAGTATTTTAAATTCAGATCAGGATATTGAAGTAATCGGCACTGCAGCTGACGGGAATACTGCCATAGCGTTTCTTCGAAAAGAGCAGCCTGATGTTATTACTATGGATATCCATATGCCCGGAATGAATGGGTTTGAGACAGCGAATAAAATTATGGAAACTAATCCAATTCCTATTGTTATAATAAGTTCTTTACGAAATAATGAGAATAGAAAAGATCTTTCGAAAGCAATGTTAAGTGCCGGCGCTTTATATTTTCTTGATTCTCCTCATGGGCCCTGGCATCCGGATTTTGCAAAAGGATCTCAGGAAATAGTGAAATATGTAAAACTAATGTCGAAGATTAAAACGTATAAACGTGTTATTTTAAAAAATACTCCTAAACAAATAGCACCCAAAATTGCTTTTAAATCAAAACCGTCATTGATTGCGATCGGTGTTTCAACAGGCGGGCCGCTTGTATTGGATAAAATCCTTTCAGCTTTGCCAAATGGTTTTACTATACCTATTGTAATTGCGCTGCATATAGGCCATGGATTTGACTTGATGCTCACTAAAAACATTGAAAGAAAATGCAAATTACCTGTGCATTTAGCAAAAGATGGTGATGTTATTAATTCAGGACATGTTTATTTTGCTCAGGGTGGGAAAAATATACAGCTTGACAGAGCAAGTAAAATTTCCATCTTAGAAGTAAAGTCAAACTACTCAGGTTATGCTCCTTCAATTAATCTATTTTTTAAGTCTGTCACCAAATGGCATGGAAAATCAGCTGTTGCTATTATTCTTACAGGAATGGGTGATGATGGAGTTAAGGAAATGAAATTACTTAAAGAAGCAGGGGCTGTAACAATAGCTCAGAGTCGGGAAAGTTGTACTGTCTATGGTATGCCGGGTGAAGCTGTTAAAGTCAACGCGGCAACTCATATTATGTCAATTGATGAAGTTATAGACTTTTTAGTGGAGTTATAATAGAGAATGATGCATTGGGTTATTTTTTAGTAGAAGCCTAAGAAATAACATCAATATTTGCGTGCTCGTATAAAACGGCTAAAAATTAATGAGATTTAGCAAAATAATGATTAGGTTATTGTGATATTTTAAATCACCAAATAAAATGGGTACGGGGAAATATAATGAGCAATAGTTATATATTACTGGTAGAGGATAGTGCAACGCAGGCTGTGCGTCTTATGGAAATGATAAGTGAGCTTGGTCATACCGTAATTCATATGACCAATGGGAAAAAAGCATTGGATTATATGGAAAATGCTGCTGAAGGTGTTGTCCCTGAATTGATTCTTTCAGATATTGAAATGCCTGTTATGAACGGGTATGAATTATGTAAAAAAGTTAGAAACAAGTACCCGGATATTACATTTATCATGATTACAGGTGTCGATGATGAAGCAGCAATGGATAAAGCCTATCAGGCCGGCGCCTCTGATTTTGTTACTAAACCTATCTCAAAAAAAGAACTCATTGCAAGAATTAACAATCTTCTATATGTTAAAATAGCTGAGCTTCAGGTTAATTGCTTACTCGATGAATTAAAGAAAAAAAATGATGTCCTTTCCAAGCTTTCTATTACAGATGAACTTACTACTCTCTACAATAGAAGATATATTATCGATCAGCTAGAATTGAGAATGCAGGAAGCTGAAAGATATGAGTGTCCACTTTCACTAATGATGATTGATATTGACAACTTTAAGCATGTAAATGATGATTTCGGGCATAATGTAGGTGATGAAATTCTTGTAAAAACAAGCCTTGAAATAAAAAATAATTTAAGAGCTCATGACTTACTCGGGAGATATGGGGGAGAAGAGTTTTTAGTGGTACTGCCTAAAACAGATATGGATAATGCCTGTATAGCGGCTCAAAATATTAGAAATGCTGTAAGATCAATACATTTTAAACAATTATCTGACGATCAAATTACTATTAGCATCGGCGTTGCCGAATATAAGCAGAATATGAGGTACAAGGAACTTATTAAAATGGCCGATAATTGTCTTTATAAGGCTAAACAAAATGGAAAAGATAGGGTGGAATCATAAAAGAATTTCAGATTTTAGATGTTTGATTTCAGATTGAAAAATCCCGTTATTAAAATCATAAATCTCAAATCATAAATAGATAAGGGTATTTTATGAAAAAATTGAAAATTTTATTGGTTGAAGATAGTCCAACTCAGGCATGTGAGGTTACTGAAACTATACGGTCCTTCGGATTTGACGTTGTAAGTAAGTTAAATGGAATTGAAGCATTGAAATATTTAAATGATAATATTGAACATCTTCCTGATTTAATAATTACTGATATTGTAATGCCTGAAATGAACGGATATGAATTCTGCCGTATTGCCAAAGAAAGATTTCCTAATACATTTGTTATTGTTTTAACCATTAAGAAAACAAACGATGAGATACAGAAAGCATTTGATGCCGGAGCAATAGAATTTATTGCTAAACCTCTGCGTAAATCCGAGCTTATTATGCGTATAAAAAATGTTATGAAAATCAAAGCAGCAGATACTGCCATCAAAAATACAATTGCTGATCTCGCTAAAACTAATGATATGCTGGAAAATTTAACGGTTGTAGATGAAACAACACAATTATTTTCCAGAAGATATATGATTAAAAATCTTAACAATAAAATATACGACTCAAAAAGGTATGGCTTTTCTTTCTCAGCAATACTGTTTGATATTGATGATTTTAAAGTGATAAATAATGAATTTGGACATAAATATGGAGATGAAGTATTAAAGAAATTATCTAAACGAATATTATTCGGTACGAGAGAAACAGATATACTTGGAAGGTATGAAGACGACACTTTTTTATTAATACTTCCCAGTACAAAACTTAATCAAAGTATTATTGTTGCAGAAAAGGTTAGAAAAAATGTATCTAATGTGAAAATCCATAACAAGTCCGGCTTTAATTTGACACTAAGCTGCGGGATTTTAGAGCATAATAATGAAATGGATGTTGAGGAGTTTATCTCAGAAATAGAGTTTAAGTTGCAGAAAGCTAAAGATAATGGAAAGAACAGGATAGAATCGTAATTATTTCAGATTGAAAGATACTTTTTTTCACACAAAGCCGCAAAGCCATTGAGATGGATGAAAATCAAATAGGAAAAATAATCGTTGATTGTTCGGTAAAGTTACATATGGAACTTGGCCCTGGTCTTTTGGAGTCGGTTTATGAGGTGCTCCTTGCACATGAATTGGAAACAAGAGGTTTAAAAATTAAACGGCAGGTTTCCATTCCTATCATATTTAACGGGATAAAGTTTGATGAAGGATTTTGAGCAGATATTATTGTAGAAGATAAAGTAATTATTGAATTAAAGTCAGTTGAATCTGTCTCAAAAGCACATAAAAAACAGGTTTTAACTTATTTAAAGCTGACAGGGTACAAACTTGGGTATTTACTGAATTTCGGAGAAGCGTTAATGAGAGATGGAATCTCAAGAGTAATCAATGGAGAATTTCAATAAGGCATTTTTTATGAAATCAGTAATTAGTGATTAAAAATTTTAGTGACTTCGTGGCTTTGTGTGAGAATTAGAAATAATAAATGTATTAAAAGGTATTTATGGACAAAAGATTTATATTAATTCTTGAAGACAGTATGACACAATTGGAGCAAATCAAACATGTTTTGAGCTCGTCAGGGTATTATGTAATTCCATTTTCTAACCCTGTGGTGGCCCTGAATTATCTGAATTCTAAAGAAATGGTTGTACCTGATCTTATTCTTAGCGACATAACAATGCCGGAAATGGACGGCTATGAGTTTTGTAAACATGTAAAGAGCAATTTACTCCTTGAAAATATCCCTCTCATCTTTCTCACGGCTCTTACAGATGATCAAAATCAGGAAAAAGGATTCGACGTTGGCGCAGTAGATTATATTTTTAAACCTATTAATGCTAAACTCGTTTTAAAAAGAGTTTATATGCATTGTGAACTGAAAATGCATCGGCACCATTTAGAAGAATTGGTTTCTGAAAAAATAAAAGAGATGGAATTAATTCAGGAGATTACTATAGAATGTATTGCCAACCTTGCCGAATATAGAGATAATGAGACAGGTGGACATATTAAAAGAA
>CAZGAI010000116.1:0-9175 GCA_964523175.1 uncultured Victivallales bacterium
TAGAATATGGGAAGAGCTTTACTAAAACCGTCGCTGAAAGCGACTTTGTTCAACCTTATCAGTGCAGCTAACCGCTGTTATTGTGCCGTTTTTATTATAAATTTGTAAATAGAATAACTATAAAAGTCGGCAACGCTTATGATCACAGCGGTAGCTGACTTTTTTGTTAGGAATAAAAATAATATGCAATTAAGAACTGATACAATTGGTCATTTTAATAGTCCTACAGAAGACAATATAAAAAATGCTATATCATATCCAAACGATATAGTCAAAGAAAATGATATTGTTAAATTGCAAATAAACGATGATTATTACCTTTGCTTTTGGATAGGTACAGAGAAAAAAGGTCATAGTGAAGGTTGAAAATTTGAGGCCAGAAGGTCTCGATGTGGAACTTGGCGATGACGAGTTGGAGGCAGTGGCCGGTGGCATGCCGCCAGCGGGTCACACAAAACCTGGCGTGTACGATTGCAAGAACGGGGAGTGGAAACAGGAATGCCCGTTATAAACAAGACACGCGAAGAGACTTCTTAAATGACTAGTCTTTTAGTCTGTATAATATGATAGTAAATCAGTTAGAAAGGGGATAGCCCGTTTTAGCTGATTAATATTCTCATATTGTTAATATTAATGAACTTTAATGCCATAACAATGTAACGTTTTACTCCGCCTTTTCGTGAAACCAAGCCTTTCAGCCCTCCGTGAATATAGCATATCCATCTTTAAACATACTGCAGGAGATGATCGTAGTTCTCTCCCCGCCACTTGTCCGCCATAGCTACAGCGAACGAGGATAATGCCGCCGTACATGTTCTTTGAAGAATTGGACAAAGTTTCAGAGTGTGGTCTCCAGCCAGATTGTCACTTATATGATAACGGAAACCCAACAGTTAATTTAATAGGCATCCATGTATTAATCAGACAATCTGTCGTTTTGCCAGACTGTAGAAAAGGCCTTCAAGTTTCATAAGTTCATTAAAATTACCTGATTCAACTATTTTACCTTTATTCATCACATAAATTCTGTCTGCATGCTGAATAGTTGACAGTCGGTGCGCTATTACAATGCGGGTTGCCTTAATTCTTTCAAGGCTTTTGCTTACTATTTCCTGTGTCTTATTATCAAGAGCGCTTGTTGCTTCATCAAGCAGTAGTATTTTGGGGCTTTTAATAAGAGCTCTGGCTATGATTAGGCGCTGCTTCTGTCCGCCGGAAAAGGTTCTGCTTCCTTCCGCTACAACAGTATGCATTCCCATTGGAAAACTCTTAATATCCTCCTCAAGCCCTGCCAGTATCGCGGCTTTCCACGCTTCAGCTTCAGAATATTGTCCGGAACCTGTAATATTCTCCAATATACTTCCGGGAATAAGCTGTGCTTTTTGTGTCACTACACCAATTTTTTGTCTAAATTCTTCTAGGTTTAATCCATTAATATCCTGACCATCAAAAAAGATTGTCCCCTGTTCAGCTTTTTCAAGACCAAGCAGCACCCTAAATAATGTGGATTTCCCTGCACCGGAAGAACCTACAAAGGCAACAAATTCTCCTGGATTAATTTTTATCGAAACTGAATCCAGTATTAAAGGAGAATCTTTACTGTAACGAAAAGATATGTTATTAACTCCAATTTCTCCTATAAAATGTGTTGGAGTTTTTTTGTTACTATCCAATTCTACTTTTGCTTCCAATATTGGCTTTAATCTGACATATAAAGCTTTGACGGGTAATATTGTAGCTATTACAGAGGTAAGGTTTTTTATTCCTGCGGAAAACTGAGCAAATGCTGCCAAAAAAGCAACAAAAACAGCAACACCGATATGACCTTTATATATCCATGCTATACTGCCGTAAATAACAAGCTGAACAATAGCATGAATGCCAAACTCAGAAACTGTCTGATTCCTGGCAAGCTTTTTGCTATTGAACGAACATAAACTATATTTACTGAAAAGGTTACCCCAAACAGCAAAACCCTGGTTTTCCTTATCCATTATTTTAAGTTTAGAAAGTCCACTGCATAGTTGAAATGCAATTCCGCTTGCTTCACCCGAAAGATCAAGCGAACTCTGTATATATTTAAGTTGCCTAAGTGAAAATATTACACTTATAATGCTTGTCGTAATAACCATACATACTCCAAACAAAGCAAGCTGCCATGAATAATAAAACATCAATGCAAGGCTTGTAACAGAAAAAATACCTCCAAGAATCGCATTGATATGGGCTCCGGTAAGTAATCTCTGTATTGTCTCTATCCCCATTGCTCTCATTGCCAAGTCACCTGCACTGTATTTACGGAAAAAGTTCATAGGCAATTTAAATAGTCTGTCTATAACCGCACTCTGCAGAAAAGCATTAGATTTCGCTTCAAAACGTAATATTGACAAGCTCTTGATCAAACTAAATGAAGTTATAGCAATACCTGCAATTATAAGCGCAAGTGTCAGCTGAAAAACTAAACTTACATTTGAGTAAACTATTCCTTTATTAATTATAAGCTCTGTAAAAATTGGAGT
Organism: uncultured Victivallales bacterium; assembly: GCA_964523175.1. Lineage (GTDB taxonomy): Bacteria > Verrucomicrobiota > Lentisphaeria > Victivallales > GWF2-38-69. The sequence continues at coordinate 2,520 of CAZGAI010000116.1, forward strand.
CAATAAACCAAGCAGAGCGGTTATTAATCCCATTAAAAGTATAATTATAAAATCTTTTTTATTAGGCAGAAATATAAGTTTTAAAAGATCTTTGATACAGACTTTTTCCTGTTTTAGTATCGGATGAAAAGTAAAGACCTTCAGATATATTTTATCTGCTCTTTTTTTGTCTACTTTTATTTTCTTAAAAGTAGCCGGATCAATTATTACATAGTGGTTATGTTCACTGATAACGGCACATGCTGTATCAGTATCTTTATTAAAGGCTAGGAAAGACATTCCATCATGTTTCCACCAGTCATAAGCTAATCGAAATTCACGAACATGGACACTATACTCGTTTCCAATCCCCCTTAAATATTCTACAGCTGTTTCAAAATCTGATATTTTTTTTGTAGAATTTTTTATTTCAAGTCCAAAAGTTTTACCTACAATTTCAAAAGCTCTCAAAATGTTTAAATCATCTGAGGTTGTTAGTTTAAGTTCTGAAATAAAACTCTTCGGATTCATAATTGCCCGGGCCTGCTCAATTGTGTCATTTAATACAGTTTTCTTATGAATTTGATAATATTCAATTTTATTATCTACATATTTATCGTAATTATTTATGAACAGTTTAAGATGTGAACAGAATCTATTATACAGTTCCCTGATGGATTCAATTCCTGTAGTTTGAATTAGCTGAAGAGTATCCAATGGTTTTACAGTTGTATCTTTTAGAGAAAGTATCTGGGTTTTTATTGACAGAGGAATATACTTTGAAGAGCTTTTTATCTTCAGCCCGGAATTCAAATACTTAAAAGCAGTTTCTTCTCCTGTATTATCAATCCACAAGAGTTCATTTGAATTAAGTGTATTTCCTTTTTTAATTTTGAATTCGTCATTTTTATATATCTGTATTACTGATACTGCTGTTTTCTGAACTGCAGGAATTCCATTAATTAGCAGGTTAATCCAGTGTATAATAGTATTTATATTTTTTTTCGACAACTCTGTTTTATTTATAAATGAATCTGTATAATCAGAATAATTTAATTTTGTTTTAGATCCTGCAATTGCAAATAAACGATAAATACTCCCGGATTTATCAACATCCGAAATTCCCTGTGCAAAACAAAAAGCTTGATTACCTGCTTCTAATCGTCCGATAGAATAAAGCTTACTGTCGATTAAACTATCACAAAATCTGGCTGTAAATATATCAATAGACCCTGATTCAACAGTAATAATCTCATCTTTTGCATCAAGATAAATTATTTCTCTTGATTTTAAACTATATTTTTGATTATCTATATCCATCAGGTTTCTTTCTATGAACTTCCGTTGTCGTCTTATCGGACTATGCCAAGACAGGATGTCCTAACAAGGCGAATTACATTATTTTTCCTCAACGAATTAAACTAATTATACGAATTTATTTTTTCTTAGTGATCTGTCTGCCTTTGTGTGACAGCCTTGTTGATTTTTTTATTCTGATTTTACGAGTTTAGTATAAGTTCCATTGTTCTTTATTAATTCTTCATGAGTTCCGCGTTCTACAACCTGCCCCTTTGAGAGTACAATTATTTCATCACAATCCCTTATTGTGCTAAGACGGTGCGCTATAATCAGAGATGTACAGCCGAGCGCACGTAAATTATCATCAATTTTATTTTCTATTACCGGATCTAAAGCTGATGTAGCTTCGTCCAGTATCAGCAAACTTGGATTATTCATTAATGCCCTGGTAATTTCCATTCGTTGTAACTGACCACCACTAAAATTTGAACCTGATTCATCCATTTGACACTCAAAAGCTCCGTTCCTGGAAGCAATGTCTTCATATATTTCAGCTTTTCTCGCGGCTCCCGTTACACATTCATCGGGGTAAGTATTATTCCACATTGTCAGGTTTTCTCTTAAAGAACCTTTAAAAAAGAACGGATCCTGATTAACCATTGAAACAGAAGCTGCAAGTATTTCCGGCGGTATATCATGAATAGAAACACCATCAAATAAAATCTCTCCACTCCAGGCCTGATATAATCCTGATACAAGGTTGGCTATTGTGCTTTTTCCGCTTCCGGAAGTACCAACCAGAGCAACCCTTGAACCGGGGACAAGTGAAAGATTGAAGTTCTCTATTAGAGGCGCTTCAAGACAACTGTAACCAAATGTCACATTTTTCAGTACTAATTGTCCAGTAAGCTTATTATGCTTAATTTTATTTTTATTATTATTTTTGTTTCTATGTTTATAGTCAACATCGTAGTTATGTACATCATCCAGTCTTTTTATACTTACCGCAATTTGCTGTAGAGAACTTCCGAAATCTACAAGCCTGTTTATTGGGTCGCTGAATTGTGTTGTCAGCATAGTAAATGCAACTAATCCGCCAATAGTAAACTGCCCGTTTATAATAAGCAGGCATCCAATTCCAAGAACAAGTGCTGAAGAGAGGTGGGTACATAAAACCGGAACCACACTGGTAACCATAGAGTACCAGCTCTGCTTTTGATAGGCATTTATATATTTTGCCTGAAAACCTGACCATCGGGTATAAAAGTCAGTTATACCACCTGATGATTTTAGTGATTCAATCATACTATTCCCGACAATTGTTGTTCCGACAAGTTTTGCATTGGCCTCCTGTACTCTGAATCCGATATCTCTTTTTGCTCTTTTCGTTGCTTTATAAACTATAATATTAATAAACGAAAGTAAAGCTACAATACAGGTCAGCTGCCAGGAGTAAAACAACATGAAAACACCGAAAAAAACAACCTGGGTCAGATCGAACAGAGTAGTGGCAAGCTGCCCGGAAAGAAGATTTGCAATTGTACTGTTCGCCTGCAACCTGCTGATTATGTCACCAATAGATCGTTGTGAGAAAAAGGTCATAGGAAGTTTTAATACATGCCACATAAAATTATAGCTGCTATTTATAAGGAGTTTTGTTTCAAGCTTAATTAAAATAGTTTGCTGCATCCAGTGTAAGATAAAAGATGCTATAAAAAATAGCGCTAATACAGCAAGTATCGGATGTAAAAAATGTGTATAGCCTTTCAAAAGATAATCATCGATAAATATTTTACTTATACCCGGAATAGCCAGTCCGGGAACAATCAATGAAAGGCTTATTAAAAAAGCAAATAGAATATTTTTTTCAGAACCGCTTAACCTGGATAACAATCCTTTAAGAACAGATGGAGGCTTTTTGGTTGTTCTGAAATTTTCAGTTGTTTCAAAGGTAATGTAAACTTTTGAGAAAGACTGCCTGAATTCTTCTAATGAAACCGTTCTAGGCCCAAAAGCAGGATCATTCAGATAAACCTTTTTATTCCTTTTCCCATCTAAAACAAGAAAATGATTCATTTTCCAGAATACTACAAGAGGGGTTTTCTTTTTGAAAAGGTTATCCAAATCATCCGGTGTCTGATACATGTAACCTTTGCATTCAAGGCCGTATTTTTTGGCTGCCTTTACTATATTTGATGCCTTACTGCCATCTCTTGAGACACCGCAATCATATCTGAGTTTTTCTAAAGGGATATATGCTCCGAAATAGCCTAAGATTATAGCAAGTGAAGCCGCACCGCATTCAACAGCTTCCATCTGTATTACGGTTGGTGTTACTACTCGTTTACTCATAAGTCATGCCCAATAGTTTAGTTAAAAAGGGAATAACAAGAGTGATAGGCCTCCTTTTCTCTACAACCACATAAAGATCACAAATAGTACCGTTTGTTATTTTAAAGTGAGGACCTTTCCTAGATGTCCAATCAAAACCGCTGTAAGAGCATTTATCTCTCTCCAAGCTTAATTTACACATTATAGGCGGCCCTTTTTTTGAGAAGAGTTTTGCAAGAACAGGCTCCTTAAGAACAGAAGTAAGTGTTTTTAAATCCAACGGATATTCTGAAACTGATTCTACTCTGCTTTTTATTGTTCCATACAATTCTTTTTTTGCAGTTGAAGGAGAAACAAAAGCTAACATTTTATCACCAATCCGTTTCCCTGTAAACGAAGAGAAAAAACCAAGGACATCTTCTCGCTTGCTATCTATTACAACTGTAGCTACTGAATCTCCGGACTTTAAGTATGTGCCGGGTCGAGCTAATATTTGATCAATTATCCCGCTAATTGGACTTCTTACTACCTGCACCTGTTCAAGCTTTAACTGTTGTTCATCTAATTTGTTTTTTGCTTTTAATATTTGTAAATCAATATCCAGATATTCCTTAAGCCATTCAAACCGGTATCTTCCCTGACTTAATTTATGCGAGGCTTTCTTGCTAAGAATCTCAAATAAATTATTTTCTATTTTGAAAAGAGTATCAATAGCTTTTTCTGATGTCACCATAGAAATAGCGCCCTCTCTTTGTATTTTCTGTTCGTTAGAAACAAATTTAACCATAAAGGCCTTATATTTTTCCGAATTAGCTTTCTGAACATCCAGTGCCTTATCAAATTTTTCAGAATAAATAGTTAAGTAATTATCCTGCTCAGCTATTTTACCTGTTATCTGTTTTTTCTGAAATTTAAGTTTTGATAAATATTTCTTTGTTTCCTTAACCTGTTTCTGCTGATCTTTTACATCAAGAATCGCAAGTATTTCACCTTTATTAACCTTATTGCCAATTTTAATATTTAGTGAAACTAAAAGTCCATTTCCCTGAGATGCAGCGTTAAATATTACTGCCGGTGCCGGTAAAATAATTCCCTTCCCCTGTACTCGTATGTAAGCTGTACCTAAAATACTCCATATTATCAAAGCAATGAATATACAGGTAATTAATGCCCATATAATCCAGCTTTTTGATGTCTTGATACGGATTGCTATATCAAGCTGATCATTTGATGTATTATTAGAAAGATTATTGTTTTTATTAAATATTGGTTTTGACATAATAGTATATATGTTAGGAGTTGAACATTGTTTATTAAAACAATAATGTAACTGGCATATCAAGTCAATAGATAATAACGTAAATACGCTAAAAAATTAAAATTAAATTGAAGAATCCAAAAAAATGATGACAGAAATTACAGCTCTTGAATTAACAGAAGAAGAGATGAACAAAGTAGCCGGCGATACTGTCAATAATGCATGCATTACTGAGCAGACAGAAGCAGGTCATGCGGGATTTCTTTAATTTTCTTCCTGCTGTTTCGAGGAAGATTGGTTTTTCGGAATTTCGGAATTCTAAATAATGCTGTCTGTCGAGTTTAAGGAGCATTGTTCTTCAGACCATATTCTTCAGGCTCCCGTTTTGCCGTTTCCAGCTCCATAACTCACAAAATTCCTTAGATAACCCTGTTTAATGCCATGAAGGATTATTTTTGATAACATTTACCATCTCTATGTCATTGGATTTAAGAATAAGTCCCTGGATTTTTATTGTATCGTTCGTATTCATAATAATACAATAAGGCAGTTGTCACAGGAGTTCAGTCGAAAATTAAAAATTTTCTGTTTTTTTTCTAGGGATATTGACATTATCAAGAATTTCCGTATAATGTTAAATATCAGGGTATTCCCTGAACGCAGTGCACTGACGACGTATCAGTCATGCGCCCTAGGCGGTCATATCAACAAAAAACAGGAGATAAACATGTCTGACGAAAAAAAACTTACAAAAGAAGAAAAAAAAGAAAAGGCTAAAAATCTTATAGCAGAAATCAAAGATTTAGAGTTAAACGCAGATGAACTAGAGCAAGTGGCAGGTGGATCTGGGAAGAGAGGCTGGGGGATGCCATACCAAGATCCGGTTGAGAGCGCGTAGGGGTTGTAAAGATGGTGGTGGAGACAAGCCAGTGATCCTTACGCACGCAAGGCAAGCGTAAAGAGACTTCTTAAATGACTAGTCTTTTAGTCTGTATAATATGATAGTAAATCAGTTAGAAAGGGGATAGCCCGTTTTAGCTGATTAATATTCTCATATTGTTAATATTAATGAACTTTAATGCCATAACAATGTAACGTTTTACTCCGCCTTTTCGTGAAACCAAGCCTTTCAGCCCTCCGTGAATATAGCATATCCATCTTTAAACATACTGCAGGAGATGATCGTAGTTCTCTCCCCGCTCACTTGTCCGCCATAGCAGCGAAGGAGGATAAAACCGCCCATTAAGGTTCTTGTTAAGGCAAAAAATCCCCTTTATGTGAGTTTTAGTTAACTTTCTTTTTATTTTTACACTTATTCTGTATTATCGAGTGTTTATTACACGTGACTTGCTGTTATTTCTTTTTTTTGTTTTCCTGAATATACCAGGAACAGCCACCCATCTGGATCTAGAATATAAGTATATTGGGTGAACTTATATTCCCATTCTGCAATGCAGAACCAGAAAAACTTCCGTACCATGTCATATTCAATTGGTTGGGCACAATAGGTAGGTAACAGAAAAAACTATTCCAGTCTTTCATGACTTATGACATAGGCCCGGTTAATAATCTCTAAACTAACAGAAAATATTTAAAATCCATACAGTAGTTTCCAATCACGATGAAAAGTTTTTAACTAGGCTTTGTCCTGGTTAACTACTGCAGGATTATGTCCAAAGATTTTAAATACATCAAAATCCTCCTGCCTTTTCAGAATAAAATAAGCAGCCTTACTGATTTACGATTCGGACATATGTCCTATAATCGCAAATAAAGGCAAAAAAACTGG
>CAZGAI010000117.1:0-9084 GCA_964523175.1 uncultured Victivallales bacterium
TGAACATTGAACATTGAACATTGAACACTGAACATTGAACACTGAACATTGAACACTGAACATTGAACTCTGAACACTGAACAGGGGACAGATAAAAACAAAATAACGCTAAAGACTGAATAAAAAAATTATGGATAACAATAATAAATATAATTTAGAAGAGCGACTATTACAGTATTCTGTGGATATAGTAAAATTTGTTAGCACGCTACCAAATACCAGAGTAGGTAACCATATTGCAGGCCAGATGTTGCGTTCAGGTACATCCCCATATCCAAATCATGGAGAAGGAAGAGCAGCTGAGTCTGCAAAAGATTTTGTTCATAAGTTTCGTATTTGCCTTAAAGAATTAAGAGAAACAAAGTGTTGGCTTAGATTAGTAGAAAGATTAAATATAGCTAAATCTAAATCAGAACTCGATTATTTATTGCAGGAAACAGAAGAATTAATTAAAATCTTTGTTACAAGTATAAGAACCGCGAAGATAAACGCTGAACTTTGAACATTCAACCTTGAACTAAAAAAAGTGAGTTCCAGAGATCAGGGTTCAAAATACAGCGTTCAGTGTTATGTTGCTCTTATCTGTTCCCTGTTCCCTGTTCCCTGTTCAGAGTGTTGCTCTTATCTGTTCAATGTTCAGAGTTCAGAGTTCAATGTTCAGAGTTCAGAGTTCAGAGTTCAGAGTTCAATGTTCAGAGTTCAGAGTTCAGAGTTCAGAGTTCAATGTTCAGAGTTCAGAGTTCAATGTTCAGAGTTCAGAGTTATGCTGCTCTTATCTGTTCAGCGTTCAGTGTTATGCTGCTCTTATCTGTTCAGAGTTCAGGGGTTATCCAGTTAAAAATTATTCCATCTAAAATGAATCTGATTCTACAAATTTATCAGCAACATTTCCTGAATAAATTTTCCCTCCACTAATAGATAATTTTTTGATCGGAGAAAGTTCATTAAAATCTAAATCTGCTATTCGAACCCAAAATGTATTTGGGACAGTAGCTGAATCAAAATAAAGTATAGAATTCTTGTGGTCATACAGTGTACGCCATAAAGTGGAGGCAATATTAGGTTTTTCCGGATCAGAAACCCCCAATGGCGTACTAACAGCCCTAAGCGTACCAAGAACTCCGGATATCTCTTGAAGTTCGAGAGATTCCCCAGGCACAGCGCTGATAATCTGCGGATCTTTTTTTGTCGGCAATGATTTTAGAAAAAATGATGCACGTGCAAAACGATCTGCTGCATATATGCTTCCAGGTAAAAAATTGAGTCCGCCGATTGTTTCCCAATACCTTTCTATTGCAAGTTGATCTTCATATTTAGGAGAATTTGTCATTACTTTGTATTCGCGGCCATGATAAACAATTAAACGTCCATCTATATACTCAAAAATTGCTGAATCTCCTGTAGAATCAGATATCGATAGATGACCAGTGGCCGGTCTTCCATTTGGTAAAATAGGAGCTATAATCTGAAATGATTCTTTTTGCAGATCATCTACAGCTTCTGAAACATTTGCATAATTATCCAACACATACTGAACCCATGACAATACAGACAAAGTGGACCTGCACCCATCTGGTTTGCCATAATCTGATTCTGCAAGATATAGTGTATTTGCAACTAATCCAGCCTCATTGATACCATCAACTAATCCTTTTTCATAAAATGATATTCCCAGACTTCCATATTTAGATGTCCATTTAAAACTTTTATCACCTGTTGAACCATTTCGAATTATCCCGCGAGGGAAACACCACAAATTTGATGTGGGATCATCGCCCCAATCCATAGACCGAGCTGTAATTACAAGATTTTCATCACCAATGTATAATAAACGTGTACACATCACATCACCTCATAAGTATAAGTTAGAAATATTTAATAGGATATGCTAAAATATAGAAACTTGAATTGAATTTGTCAATTGATTTTCTTTGGAATAGTGTTTGTTACTCCAGAAACTTTATCCAGCTTTGCTATCAATCTTACCTGCTCAGGAATCCAGTCTTCCCCGATATAACTATTAATCATACCTCTTATATTTTCAGCAGAAACTTCTAAAAAATCTACTTTCCTAGCATTTAAAGATAAAACTATCTTCTCGCCAAAACCAAAATTGATACACTTTTGGCTTTAGCTTTCAGGAGTTCTTCAGTAGCTGCACGAAGGGTTGAACCTGTGGTAAAGACATCGTCAATTAATAAGATGTCCTTATCTCTTATAAAATTCATATTCTTAGCAGTAAAAACGTTATTAAGGTTTTTCCTTCTTTCTTTACCGGTTAGCTTTGTTTGAGAACGTGAATATTTATTTCTACAGAGTGTATGCATATACTTAACTTCAATAACCTTTGATACCTGTTTTGCAACAAGTGCGGACTGATTATATCCCCGGGTGAACTTTCTAGTCCAATGTAAAGGCACTGAGGTTATTATGTTAAAATGGATATTCGAATTTTTTAAAGCATTTACAGCAAGTGAGGCAAACGGCCTTGACAAAGCAGTATCATTTTTGTATTTATAACGCTGAATCAGCTCTCTGGCATACCCCCTCAACTGCGTTAAAGCAGTAGCTGAAGTCCATGGAGAAGATTCTTCTTTAAGGCATTTAGAACAGATATCCAGTATACCATCCAGTTCTCCACCACATCCGGGACAGAAAGGAGAGTTAATAATATTCAGTTTTCCTGTACAGGTAGGACAGAATTCTGAATAACTAGAAGCCATTTCTTTTTTGCAGGCTGGGCATGGAAGTGAAAAAAAATGAGTTATTATTTTTTTAAACATTATAGACTATTATTAACAATATTATCAACTGAAAAAATAAGGGAAGTGTAGATTTATGATTTATTTCAATCTAAAATCATAAATCTAAAATAATCAGTAGCTTCCTCGGGTTCTTCCCTGAAGCCTACCTTTTTTCATGAATCCGTCATAATTCCTCATAATCAGATGTGATTCAAGCTGGCTTAAGGTATCAAGCACAACACCAACCATAATAAGCAGACTTGTGCCACCAAAGAAACTTCCAACAAGATAAGGTATATTAAACTGCCTGTAAAGTATCATTGGAAAAATGGCTAATGCTGTTAAAAAGAGCGCACCAGCAAGAGTTATTTTTGTCATAGTATTGTCAAGATATTCAGCGGTAGGAGCTCCAGGCCTTATTCCGGGAACAAAAGCACTGTCTCTTTTTAGATTATCAGCTATCTGTATAGGATTAAATTGATTTGCCACCCAGAAATAGGAAAATAAAAGTATCAATATCCCATAAAATAACATATAAGATGCAGAGCCATAAGCAAAATATGCTTCAAGGAACCTTAGGGTAGGAAACCATCCAAGAACCATACCTGGAACAATCAGTATTGCACCTGCTAAAATAATCGGCATAACACCGGAAAAGTTAACACGTAAAGGAATATATGTATTCCCGCCTGACATTCTTCTACCGACCATTTTTTTAGCGTGTTGGATTGGTATTCTCCTCTGCCCCTGAGTCAGCACAATTGTCGCGGCAGTAACAAATACAAATAATAATATCAGAAGGAATACATGTACCGGCTTTACAGCCTGCCCATCGAATCCGCCTGTTTTAAGCATTTCATATAAACTGTAAACCGCATTGGGAAGTCTGGAAAGAATACCAATTGTAATGATTATTGAAGCACCATTACCAATTCCGTTGTCAGTGATTCTTTCACCTAACCACATTAAAAACATAGTACCGCAGGTTAATATGATAATTGTCATAAAAATAAATGAAGGACCTGGGTTTGTTACTAGAGGAATTGCCGGGGCAGGCAATCCTATACGCTCTGGATTCACCATAGCATAAGCCGCCATAGCACCTTGGACAACGCATATGACCAATGTTAGATATCTTGTTATTTGACTAAATTTCTGTCTTCCTGCTTCTCCACCTTCTCTCAGCATTTTTTCAAACTGAGGAATAACAGGCTGAAGCATCTGCATTATAATAGAAGCGGAAATATATGGCATAATACCCAGTGTTGCTACAGCAAATTTCTGAAGTGCTCCTCCGGTAAACATGTCAAACATACCAAAAAACATACCGGCACCGCCGCCTGAACTTGAATTAAATTGATCAAAATAAACATTAAGGGCATGTGTGTCTACACCAGGGCACGGAATAGTTGATGCAACACGACATAGAGCAATAATTCCTAAAGTGAATAAAATTTTATTCCTTAGTTCTTGTACTTTTAGGGCATTTAGAAAAGCTGATAGCATTATTCATCCTAGCATTGATTTTTTTTAGTTGACAAATTACGGCATTTCAGTTAAAAACTGTGTATAAAATGTTAGAGCTCAATGCCTCCGCCATTGTCCCAATGGAACTATGGCGGACACTTTTAGCATTGTAGAAAACTCACAACTCTAAGGTTTTGAGCTCTCACACTGTGAACCCATTAATCTAGTTTCAATCAAAAAACTTCCTGTAAGTACAGTAGGTCTTTTTAGCATGGGTTCTATTTTTTTTGTTAAACTAATTCACATTTTCCGCCGGCTTCTTCTATTTTAGCTTTAGCAGACTCTGAAAAATGATTAGCAATAACTGTTAATGGTTTAGTAATCTCACCGTTGCCTAATATTTTTAATCCATATTTAATTTTAGGAACCAGGCTTTTTTCAATAAGCAGTTTTTCATCAACTGTATCATTTGCGGAAAAAGTTTTTTCCAGATCAGATAGGTTGACTACTGTATAGTCTTTATGGTTTCTGCTCTTAAACCCTCTTTTAGGTAAACGTCTGAAAAGAGGAATCTGACCTCCTTCAAAATGCAGACGTCTGCTTGAACCGGAACGGGAGCTTTGACCTTTCTCTCCTCTACCGGCTGTGCGACCCCAATTTGAGCCATCACCACGCCCTACACGTTTACGGCGCTTACGCGCACCTTCAGTATTTTTTAAGGTATGAAGTTTCATATTTAAAAATCCTTTATTTACTTTAGGCTCAAGGTTTATGGGAAAAACTAATTTAGTAAAACCCTAATACCTGATACCTTCAATCTAATAATCTACTTCGCGACAATTCCGCGTTTTGCGAAAATTTCACTCTTAGAACGTAATGATTTAATACCTTCCATCGTTGCCCTAACAACATTAACCGGATTGTTTGAACCAAGCGATTTGGCTAAAACATCTCTTACACCGGCTAAGTCAAGAACGGCTCTCATTCCACCGCCTGCGATTAGCCCTGTACCAGGTGCTGCAGGCTTCATCATCACATTACCGCCACCGAAACGAGCTTTAACTGCATGCGTAATTGTCTGTTTGTTCATAGGAACTTCAATAAGATTTTTACGGGCAATTTCTCCACCCTTGCGGATTGCATCACCTACTTCATTCGCTTTACCTAAACCGACTCCGACAGTGCCTTTACGGTTTCCAACAACTACAAGCGCACTAAAGCTGAAGTTACGTCCACCTTTTACTACTTTGCTACAACGGTTTATGTTTACTACTCTATCTTCAAATTCTTTTGGTTTATCTTCGTCAAAGTTTCTTTGATTAGCTGCCATGTTGAGCACCTCAATTAAAATTTTAAGCCGTTCTTACGGGCGGATTCAGCCACAGCTTTGACTTTCCCGTGATATGTAAATCCACCGCGATCGAATACAACCTTGCTGATTCCGACAGTTTTAGCTTTTTCAGCTGCCATTGTGCCAAGGGCACCAGCGCCTTTCACATCTGCCTTTCCGCCACTTTCTTTAAATTCAGGGGACAATGTTGAAGCTGCTGCTAATGTTGTAGCTGCATCGTCATCGATAAACTGAATATAAATATGCATATTTGATACAAAAACAGACATGCGTGGGCATTCAGCTGTTCCCATAATAGTTTTACGTAAACGTTTATGACGACGCTCACGAGACTGTTTTTTTGTTAATTTTGCCATTTTTTAAAAATCTCCAATGTAGAGGAATGGTTTCAAACCCTCCTCTATTACGTTATCCGACAGATTTTCCGACTTTCATTGCTATGTATTCTCCGGCATAACGAATTCCTTTACCTTTATAAGGTTCAGGTTTTCTGTATCGTCTTATAGTTGCTGCAACTTCACCAACGAGTTGTTTATCAGCTCCCTGTACGGAGATTTTCGTATTATCTGTAACCGTTACAGTAATTCCTTCAGGAATATCATAAACCACAGGATGTGAAAATCCCAGAGTTAGATCAAGTTTATTTCCTGTAACTTTTGCTCTATAGCCAACTCCGACAATTTCGAGGTTTTTCATAAAACCTTTAGTAACTCCTTCAACCATACCGGCTAAAAGACTCCTTGTCAGCCCATGCATTGCACTGGCTGTTTTAGAGCTGTCGATAGCTTTAACGTTTATTACTGAACCTTCAATAACAATTTCCACTTTTGGCGGAATATTATTACTGAGTTTACATTTAGCTCCTTCAACTGACATCACGCCATCTTTAGCAATGACAGTAACGCCTGAAGGTATCTCTATCGGTTTTTTTCCAATTCTTGACATAGTAATTACCTCTTTCTAATTACCATACATAGCATAGTATTTCACCACCGACGTTTAATTCTTTAGCTTTATTTCCGCTAATAACGCCTTGAGGTGTTGAAAGGATAACAGTTCCCATTCCATTTCTGACTTTAGGGATCTCTTTTCCTCCACAATAAATACGGCATGAAGGTTTACTAATTCTTTTAATACCTTCAATAACAGGTTTGCGTTTATAATACTTCATTTGAACAACAAGTTCTTTTTTAACGCCTTCACCCTTTTCTATGTAATCTTTAATATATCCTTCTATCTTCAAAACATTGGCAACAGCCTTTTTTAGTTTTGAAGTCGGCATTGCTGTTTCTGTTAAAGAAGCACTGCCCGCATTTCTAATGTGTGTAAGCATATCGCTTATTGGATCCTGCATACTCATAATATTAGCTCCTTTTACCAGCTCGCTTTAGTTACGCCTGGAATTTGTCCCTTAGAAGCTAGTTCTCTAAAACAAATTCGGCATAGTTCATATTTTCTGATATATGCGCGTGAACGTCCACATCTTTTGCAACGATTATATTCACGAGCCTTAAACTTACTTCCACGTTCACATTTTGCAATTATACTTTTTTTAGCCATTATTTTCTATCTCCCTGATTCTTTTGCAAACGGCATTTCAAGAATTGTAAGAAGCTCGCGCGCTTCATTATCTGTTTCTGCTGTTGTTACAATAGTAATATTAAGGCCCATGGGGCGTTTCAATTTGTCAAGGTCAATTTCAGAAAATACGCTAATATCGTTTAATCCCATACTATAGTTACCGCTATGGTCAAAACCTTTAGGTGAAACACCTCTAAAGTCACGAACCTGGGGCAATACAGTATGAACTAATCTATCATAAAATTCGTACATTCTCTGATTTCTAAGAGTTACCATTACTCCTACGGGCATCCCTTTACGAAGCTTAAAGTTTGAAATATTTTTTGATGATTTAGTAATAACAGCAGACTGTCCTGTTATCAATGTAATATTTTTCTTAGCTTCTGCAAAGGCATCTTTATCTTGATCGGAACCAATCCCGGTAGAAATAAGAATCTTAGAGAGGCGAGGAACTTTCATGATATTAGTGTAACCCATTTTTTCTTTCAATTTGGGCTTAACTGTATCTTTATATGTTTTATAAATGTCAGGCATTTCCACGTTCTCCGTTTCTATAACTACTTCTTATCTTTATCTGATTTTGCTTCTTTTAATTTAACATTAGAAATATGGACAGAGACGGCTCTTCCAATCATTCCGCCCTGAGGGTTTTCCTGAGATTTTTTTACAGTTTTAACCCCGATCTGTTTCTTCTTTTCAGCAGATAGACCGCTCATTTCTAATACAACACGATTTTTTGGCTTCAAGACAGCAATTATTTTAGCGTCTTCGCCTTTCCATTTTCCGCTGATAACAGTTATGTCATCACCAGTTTTCACATGAGTTTTAATCATTATAACACCTCTGGAGCCAAAGATATAATTTTCATAAAATTCTTTTCACGAAGTTCACGGGCAACAGGCCCGAAAATACGTGTTCCTCTTGGGTTGTTTTGAATATCAATAACAACCGCAGCATTGCGATCAAAATTGAGGTATGACCCATCTTCTCTACGAATTTTATGAGCTGTTCTTACGACAACAGCTTTAACAATTTCACCTTTTTTGATATTACCGTTAGGAATAGCTTCTTTAACAGTAGCTGTAATAATATCGCCAATTCCTGCATATTTCTTTCTTTGTCCTAGGACTGTAATAGCAACAATTCTTCTGGCTCCGCTGTTGTCTGCTACATCCAGACTAGTTTGCATCTGTATCATTATTATGTTTCCAAACCTTAGTTATTAAAAAATATTAAGATTGGCCAAGAACCTGTACCAGCCTCCAACGCTTTGTCTTACTATAAGGTCTAGTTTCAGCAATACTTACTTTATCACCGATTTTGGCCTCATTATTCTCGTCATGGGCATAGTATTTTTTTGTCGATTTCACTACTTTTTTATATAGCGGATGAGACGTACGTCTCGTTACTTCGACAACAATAGTTTTGTCTTGGCAATCGCTAACTACAATACCTTCGCGTGTTTTGCGCAGGTTTCGTTCTTCTTTTGGATTATCCAAACTCATTGTTATCCCTATCTTAATAATAGTTGTTAATTATAAATTATTATTCAGCACTTTTGCTGCGCATTGTCTGTTCAGTTCTAACCCTGGCTACTTCCAGTTTTACCTGTTTAATCCTTGCGCTGTTCTGTAACTGACCTGTTTTAGCCTGAATTCTCAGGTTAAATCTTTCTTTGTTTAGCTCAGAGAGAGTATTTACTAATTCAGCATCAGTCATTTCTCTAATTTCTGCCATTTTCTTCATGATAACTATTCCCAATTCTCTATGTACGAGCTATAAATTTAGTTTTAATAGAAAGCTTAGCCGCAGCTCTACAAAGAGCTTCGCGAGCCATATTTTCTGTACAACCGCTAATTTCAAACAGGACTCTTCCAGGGCGGACCGTTGCAACCCATGCATCAGTATTACCTTTTCCTTTTCCCATTCTAACCTCAAGAG
>CAZGAI010000118.1:0-9042 GCA_964523175.1 uncultured Victivallales bacterium
ATAATCTAGCTAAAGGAGTTTGTCTTTCAGCTACTAAAAAAGAAAAAATAATTATCCCTAAATTAGGACTTTCAGTCTCAAATAAATGCAATTTACGTTGTAAAAACTGCAATCATTTACGTTATTTATATAAGAAAGGTGATGCTATAGAATTTACACCTGAAGAACTTATCAGAGATCTAAAAAGAATACTGAATGTCATAGATTTAGTAAGCCAAATTACTATTGTTGGAGGGGAGGCATTCCTCCATCCCCAATTGTATGAAATAATTGAAATGATATTAAAATTGCCTAAAATTGGAATAATTCAAATTATAACAAATGGGACTGTATTACCCAAAGATTCAGGATTATTTGAATTGTTATCAGATGATAGAATTATTGTAGAAATAAGCGGATATGAAGACAGAATTTCATCGGCCCTTCAAAAGAAACTCAAAAAGTTTATCTCAGAACTTAAAAAACTTAATGTTAATTATAATTATATAAAGACGTTGCAATGGTTTGATTTTGGTGATTTTAAAAATCGTGATTATTCTGATGAACAACACAAGGACATCTATAATAACTGCTGCTTTATCTCCAATGATATATTTAATGGTAAACTTTATAAGTGTAGCAGAAGCGCATTTGCAACTTTACTAGAAAAAATCCCTAAATATAAAGATGATTATATAGATATAAGAAATGGATCCTTGCCAGAATTAAATACGAACCTAATAAAATTTCTAAATAACAATGTCCCAAAAGTTTGCTTGCATTGCAACGGCACGTCAGTATTGATCCCTGTAGCGGGATCTCAATCTATTGGAGAATAAAATGAATATTTTACATATCACACCCCACCTAGGTGGAGGATTGGGCAGAGTATTAATCAATTGGGTAAGAAAAGAAAATGAATTAAAAAATAATGTTCATATCTTGGCCTGCTTGGAAAAGACAAATAATGCGACAGAAAATTTTGAGGATGTTAAAATCAATTTTCATGATAATCTTCATAATGATAAAGACCTATTGAAGCAACTTATTAATGACTCCGATATAGTAGTTGTTAATTGGTACAATCACCCTCTCTTATTTGATTTGTTTATGAACTTTGATTTCCCCAAATGTAGATTAGTGTGTTATAATCATGTCTCCAGTTTAAACCCTCCGTATAATATGTCAGAAAAATTGATACGTTTCTTTGATAAAATAGTTTTTACAACTAATGCCTCTTATGAGGCTAAAGAAATTGTGGACTTGAGTGATGACTTAAAAGAGAAATTGTGTACTATTGAATCTGCTTTTGGCTCCGAAAAATATTATGAAATTAAAGATCCTTTGAAAAAGGATTATGAAATGTTTAATGTTGGATATATAGGTACGGCTTCGTATTCCAAACTGGATAGTAATTTCGTTCATTTATGTACCAATGTAAAAAGCCCGGCAAAATTTATTGTTTGCTCGGGAGATAGTCAGGATCATATCAAGCAAGATGCTGAGAGGCTAGGTGTAGCAAATATATTTGACTTTAAAGGAAGAGTTGATGATGTAACTCCTTATTTAAAATTATCAAATATATTTGGATATCCATTGCAACCCAAACATTTGGGATCTGCAGAACAGGTATTTGGAGAAATGATGATGTTCGGAGCTGTTCCAGTTGCCATGAACAACCCTGCGGAGAGGTATATTATAGAAAATAATAAAAATGGTATACTGGCCAATAATTATACAGAATATTCAAATGCTATAGACTATTTATTTAATAATAGACTTGTTTTAAAAAAGATGGCTTACCGAGCGCGAGAGTTTGCTAAAGAAAGATATTCTGTAATGAGAAAAATAAACCTGTGGAACTCTGTTTTTCAGGAGACTTTGAAGATAAATAAAAAAAATAAATTTTGGGAGAAGGCTAAAACAAAACAAGAGAAGCCGGAAGGGAATTTGTTATTTATTGAATCTATTGGTGGATGCGGTGAAATATTCAAAGAGTATATAGCGAATGATTGCCCCGAAGAGATAAATACATTAAATGATAAAATTAAAGTTTTATTTAACTCTAATCTTCAATGGAAGTCAGAAAACAAGGGAGGCCCAAAGCAATATCTAAGGTATTTCCCAGATGATAAATATTTAAAAAAATGGTCTCAGCTTTGTTAGAGATATTTACTGTCTTATTTGTAGAACAGAAAAATAATTATGTTCAATCCTGAAATGAAGGTTCTTTATGTACATATGTCCTGATTTTATTCAAGAAACGATAGTGCCAACCTTACCTCAGTATATTATGAATTTGAGTTGATTATATATAACAACACTATGGACAATAGAATTAAAGGTACTCCGAATCATCATCTTTATGTGCAATTGATTGGAAAAAGGAAGTGATATAAATATGGGATGTTCTCAGAGGACATTTTAGATGATGATGCAGCAAGATTATTGTAATATTTTTAATAATGGAATCAAATATATTCTAACTAAGAAGCCATATAGGCTGTCAAAAAGGAGCTTATTATGGAAACTCTAAACATCCCAGAACGTGAAGAAGAATGTTTTTTAAGATTATCAAGGTTAATTAATAGATTGGAAACACCTACTCCAATGATATTAGATGTTGGGGCAAATATTGGTCAAAGTATTGAGAAATTTAAACACGAATGGCCTGACTCGCAAATCCATTCGTTTGAACCAAACCCATCAACATTTTTAACATTATCATCTATGTGGAGTGAAGTAACCGGAGTTTTCCCAAGTAATATTGCATTAACAGATACGATAGGCAATGTTCCTTTTTATGCTACCCGTATTTCTGAACTAGCATCTCTGCTTCCCCCATCAGAAAGAATGCAGTTCCTTAGCTCAGAGAATAAATATGATTTTGAGTCATTGAATATTGAAGCAGATACTTTGGATAATTATTGTCGGAAATCTGATATTTCCAAAATTGATCTTCTTAAAATAGATGTTCAAGGTGCTGAGCTGTCGGTTTTGAAAGGAGCTCAATCTATGCTGAAAAATAATACAATTTCTATAATATATGTTGAGTCAATATTTGCAGATTGCTATGACAGTCAAACAAATTTTACTGACTTGCTGAATTTTCTCAATGGCTCCTTAGGGTATCAATTATGGGATGTTCAGCCATTCGTTTATACGAAACAAGATAGACTTTGGGCGACAAACTCAATATTTCTATCTCCATTATTGACTTCCCGGTTTGAGGATATGTAAAATACAGTTTTATTAGAAATAGTTAATACTTTTTTAAAATTATACTTTTATTCGCTTGGTAATTAACCATCAAAGAGTGTATGAAAAATATAACTAAAACAAAAAATCTACCTATAACTCCACACCTTGGAGGAGGAGTTGACAGTGTTTTAATGAATTATTGTGGGCATTCAAAGGATTCAGAGCATTCGCATAAGATTTTATGTCTCGATTATGCAAATATGACTGCCTTTGATTTTTTAAGAAACTTGCAATACCATTGATTGAAAACCATGTAAATTTATTGTTTGCGGAGGGACCAGCAATAAAAAACTGGAGCAGGAAGCCTCCGAAAAAGGAGCAAAAGATCTTTTTCAGCTTGAAGGATCTGTTGACAACATCAGCTTGTATTTGGCAAAATTTGATATTTTTGGGTATTCTCTCTCCCCTTGGCATTATGGAACAGCAGAGCAGGCCCTCATTGAAGAAATGTCTGCAGGGGTCCCACCAGTTGTTCTAGATAACGGAGCGGAATCTTTTATCATAGATAATGGCATTACTGGATTTATAGCAAAAGACTCAAAGGAGTACAGTTCCATCATAAGAGAGCTCTATAACTCCCGAAAATTGTTAGAACAAATATCAAAACAAACCAAGCAGGTTGCTAAAGAGAAATTTTCATTACAACATATGATGGGGCAACTACATGATCTATTTGAAGAACTGATAAAAAAAGGAAAATCAATTAAATCTTGGCAAGGCATGGAATCTAACAAGAATATTAGTCCAGCTATGGTTTTTCTTGAATCGATTGGCGTTTGCAGAAATATGTTTGAATCTTCAGAACAAATACAAGAACTTGCAAACTCATCGCCATTATGGAGAGCAAAAACGAAAGGTACTCCAGCGCATTATGCAACATTTTTTCCAGATGACCCAATCCTTAATCAATGGTCAACTATAATTAAAAATGATTTAACAAAGGAAAATCGATGAGTTATAAAATTCATATGAATGGACGAGATATTCAGCAACAAAACTATAAAAACGATGTTACTATTGTGATTATTACTCATTACAGACATAAATACTTAAAGAGAGCTTTTGATTATTATAGTGATTGTGGTATAAAAATATTAGTTGCTGATTCAACGAATGTCGCTTACAAGAAAAAACTTCCTGAAAATGTTATATATTATCATTCTCCTGACTATAACCCTATTATCAAAATATCTGAAATTATGAAATTTGTATCAACAAAATACACTGTAATATGCGCTGATGATGATTTTACTTCAGTCTCTGCTATTTTACGATGCGTGAAATTTCTAAATCAAAATAAAGATTATACTTCGGCTCAAGGAAATTATATCTTCTTTAAATATGAAAAAAATAAATTAAATGAATTTCCCCTCGGAATTGAAAACTATAAATGTGATATAAAAGATGATAATATTGAATTAAGGTTAAAAAGAAGCTTTAACCCTTATGTGCATTTATCATTTCCGGTCATTAAAACGACAGTTTTAAAACGATTATATAGTGATTATAGAAAAAATGAAATGATCAAAAGCGCATGTCTTTATGACATATTGCCATCAATGTACACTGTTATTTCGGGAAAACATTTTTCCTTGCCCGTCTTTTTTTCAGCAAGAGAAGATGTACGTAATTCTGAGGGAGATATACAGATCCCATATAAAATTGATAAAATTGCCTTAACCGCAAACGGAAGAAAGGACATACAACTCTTGATTTCCATGGCATCTAAGTATCTAATGGATGTATCAGGAATGAAATATAAAGATTGCGAGAGAATCATTCATGGATTTATATATAATGATTGTATCCCATTTTTCCGGAAAGCATATCATGTTCCCATATACAAAAAGGTTTTCTCTATTTTGAAAGCATTTCTCCCTGAATTTATTATGAAGATTAAAAGAAAAATATTCAAACAGATATCTAATGAAGAGCGTTATAAAAATAAAATAGAAAAAACTAAAGAGTTAGAAGGTTTTCCTTTTTTTCAAAAAGATGCCGAATGGGAACGAATGAAAGAATTAATTTTCAAGCATGACATTAAATCTTGGTGATTCTTTCTATAAAAAAATGTGCAAATGATGGTTAATCGTTTGAGGAGATATGATGATAATAACTAGATTGATTGGTGAAAATAATGGTAGAGAAAAAGTTGTAATATGGGGAACAGGTAAGGAAAGGCGTGAGTTTATGCACGTTGATGATATGGCTGAATCTATTTTCCATTATTTAAATCATGCCTCGCCTTTCCCATTTATAAACATTGGTTGGGGGGAAGATATATCAATTAAAGAATTGGCATTGCAAATTTCAAACGAAGTCGGTTATAATGGTGAAATCGTATTTGATACATCAAAACCTGATGGAATGATGTGTAAGTGCCTTGATGTTCGCAAAATGAAAGCATCAGG
Organism: uncultured Victivallales bacterium; assembly: GCA_964523175.1. Lineage (GTDB taxonomy): Bacteria > Verrucomicrobiota > Lentisphaeria > Victivallales > GWF2-38-69. The sequence goes on from CAZGAI010000118.1 coordinate 5,652, forward strand.
CTTTGCTCCAGAAATATCTTTAAGTCAGGGAATTAAACAGACTATTAATGAATATGAAAAATGGAAATTAACAGAGGGGTAATTGATGATTCCGTTAATGAAAAATACATTTTTAAATGAAGTGGAAACCAAAAAGGCTCTTGCTAATTTTATTATTCACTCTTCGCGCTTAAGTATGGATCAAAAATGTGCTGAATTTGAGTCTAGATTCAGTGAATATCAAAAGACCGAACACGCTGTACTTTTTAATAGTGGAGGAAGTGCAAATTTGGCTGTTTTGCAGACCTTAAAAAATATGGGAAAATTAAAAGAAGGTGACATAATAGGTTTTTCTGCTCTTACCTGGGCAACAAATGTCATGCCGATCATTCAGCTTGGCCTAGTTCCTGTGCCGATTGATATTACTCCAGAAACCCTTAATGTTATGGCTGATAATCTGGAAGAATCTCTCAGCAAAAACAGTTTTAAAGCTGTTTTTATTACTAATGCTCTCGGTTTTTGTGGTGATTTAAAGAAAATAAGAGATATTTGTGACAAGAATGATATTCTTTTTATTGAAGATAATTGCGAAGCTTTAGGTAGCGAGGTGTCGGGCATTAAAACTGGGAATTTTGGAGAACTTTCAAGCTTTTCATTTTTTGTCGCACATCATATGTCAACGATTGAAGGTGGTATGGTTTGTACTAATTCTGAAGACCTTGCAGAAATGCTTAAAATTGTCAGGGCCAATGGTTGGGGTAGGAACCTAACTTCAATTCAGCAGCATAAGTGGAGGAGACAGCTTAACGTAGCTTCAGAATTTGATGCAAAATATTCTTTTTATGATTTGGGCTTTAATTTTAGACCCACTGAGATAACGGGTTTTATCGGGTGTTATCAGCTACAATTCTTAGAAGACAATATAAGCGCAAGAGAGAGGAATTTTCTAAAGCTTAAAAATATTGTTGAAGAAAATGATGAATTAATTCAATTGAAGCATGATCATATGAATAGACTTTCCTGTTTTGCTTATCCTGTTTTATGCAAAACACCCGAACTAAAAGTAAAATATATGTCTCTTTTTGCAGGTGCAGGAATTGAGATTCGCCCCATGATAGCAGGTAACATTCAAAAACAGCCGTTTTACCAGAAATATGTTAGAAATATGCAGGATCTTCCTGGAAATGATTTTGTCCATAATTGCGGATTCTATTGTGGCAATTACCCTGAACTGACTAAAAACGACCTAGAGACTATACGTAGTTGCTTGAGGATATATTAAAATGATTATAACTAGACTAATAGGTGGACTTGGTAATCAAATGTTTCAATATGCAGTTGCTCTAAACTTAGCGAAAAAGAATAACACTGATTTTAAGCTGGATGTTTCCGGCTTTGAAAAATACAAATTACATAAGTATGCGCTGGAGCCATTTAATATAAATGCAAAAATTGCTGCTGCTGATGAAATTAAACAACTAACCCAAGCACAGAATGGCTTGTTTTCAAAATTAAGATGTAAGGTGCTCCGAAAACCTGGTCCCTTGGCCTCTACTCATATCAAAGAAAAAGAATTATTTATCTTTGATCCCAGTATTTTACAACTTAAAGGAGATTTTTACTTTGAAGGCTCCTGGCAAAACCCAGAATATTTCATTGACATTAATTCAATTATCTTGGATGAATTGTCTGTTTCCAAGCCTCAATTAGGGATAGATAAAAGGCTAGCTGAAAAAATTTATGATTCTAATTCAATAGCAGTACATATTAGGCGTTGTGATTATATTACCAATAAACACACCAATCAATTTCATGGAGTGTGTGATTTAAATTATTACGATAGAACGATCAGATACATAGCAGAAAAGATTGAAGAACCGAAAATTTTTATTTTTAGCGATGATCCAGGATGGGTTTCCAATAACCTAAAAATGAACTTACCTTCAACATATGTAGTGCATAATTCTGCCGATAAAAACTACGAGGACCTCCGTTTAATGAGCCAATGTAAACACCAAATAATTGCGAACAGCACCTTTAGTTGGTGGGGGGCTTGGTTTAATAAAAATCCAGAAAAAATTGTTATAGCTCCGAAGGATTGGTTTTCTGATCCAAGGATGAATGCTGTAGCAAATTCTCTTATTCCTGATGGTTGGGTAAGACTGTAGGGCATTCTGCTTCTTTTATTTTAAATCTCAAAATATATTTATTAAATGAACATTTTATTTTTAACATCTGCCGCTCCTGAAAGAGCATCGTTTTCGACAAATGAAAAAAGACCTCCCCTTGGAGTGGGGGTATTACTTTCAATATTGAAACAGGCTGGACATGCAGTTTTTTTTAGCGATGAATACTTGGAGCCTAGTAATGTTCTGGATTCTGAGTTTCTGAATTCAAGAGAGATTGATTTTGTTTGCATATATTCAAATACAATATGTTACCAGTCCACATTGGATATGTTTGAAGCTTTAGAAGGTTTTCGACAGCAAAATAAATGGCATGGTAAAATTATTGTGGGTGGACCGCATACGAGTTTTGGAATAGAAGATATTCCTACATATGTAGATTATATTGTTGTTGGCGAAGGAGAACAAGCCATCCTTCAGGTTATTAATGGAGGAAAAACTCCCCGAATAATAACAGGAGAGAAAGTTAGACAGGAAGATATGGATTTACTTCCTCGCCCTGCTTGGGAAGAGTTTGTATGCAGAAATTATGATTGGACTTTCCCTGTCTACATACCTTTCACGTCTCCTTGTTTTACTATGAATACCAGTCGTGGGTGCCCATTTAAATGTACATTTTGTTCAGTAAAGGGTATTTGGGGGAAAACTTACAGATATATGTCCGCAGAGAGAATTGTTGATGATTTAGAGTTTATGCAAAAAAACTATGGGTTGCGCAGTGTGTATTTCCGAGAAGACCATTTTACTTTAAACAAAAGTCGCACTGAAAACTTTTGTAATTTACTAATTAAAAAGAAATTGGATATTAAATGGGCTTGCGAGACGCGTGCGGATCAACTGGATTATTTTGAATACCAGGAACTCATGTATAAAGCTGGCTGCAGAATGTTCTATATTGGAGTTGAGAGTGGCAGTCAGCGTATGCTGGACTTTTTCAATAAAGGAGAAAAAGTCGAACAGTTTATTAAAGCATTTGAGATTGCTCATAAACTTGGGATAAAAACTTACGCTAGTTTTGTTATTGGAGCCCCTACAGAAACAAATGAAGACCGAAATCTAACTTCTAAATTAATAAATAAAATTAAACCTGACTCAGTTGGCAAGAATATCTTTGTTGGACTGCCTGGTAGTGACTTGTATGATTATATTAAAAACAATAATTTATATGAGTTTGAGGATAAGTTTCATGTTTTATATCCAAAAGGATACTTAAAAAACATAAAAAA
>CAZGAI010000119.1:0-8978 GCA_964523175.1 uncultured Victivallales bacterium
AACTCTACAGGAGTCATGTTTTGAAAAATAATGATGATAATTAATACTGCTATAATACCGAAAATTGACAATTTAACTTTTTTTCCGTTAGTCATGTGTAGTTGATCCTTTAATTTAAATATATTTTAAGACGTAAACCAATGGCCATAAAAATAACTTGATAAGTGCAATAACACAGCTGAAAATTCTGCCATTGTTTTCTCTGAAGTTAACAACATACATTGGGGCACGGCATGTTTTGCCAGAAAAATCTACTATGATCAGAAATATACCCCAACCAAAATAGAGTACAAACACTACGAAAACGATAAAGGTAGCCATGAAATTCCCTGAATTCTTCTAATTACATCTGAATAGCAAGTTCTTTATTTAATCTTATTTTAAACAACTATAGTTGAAGCTGTTAATTTTACAAACTAAGATAAATGATTCTAGATTCATTTGTATGGAAAGATTTCGGGCAAAGAAATCCAGCAAAGTCACGCATCAAACCTTCAAGGTAATCGACTAAGTCATATACTGAATGTAACTGCCTGCGGCTAATGTAAATAACAATAATTAATAAACAAAAACAGATAAATATCAATGATCAAAAGTCAATGATAACAACTAATATAAACATATAGAAGTAGTTAAAAATATATTTTTTTTACGAAGTATTGATAGAGATTGTTGATTTTTTCATATTAAATCTTATTTTTTAATGTTAAATCAATACTTTAAATATCTTCAAATTAGGAATAAAACTTATGGAAATAGATGGATTGAAAAAAACAGAAGAACCACCGAATTCAAAAACGGTAAAAGGAGCTGAAATAGCGATAAAATGCCTTGAGCATCAAGGGGTGAAACAGATATTTGCATACCCAGGGGGAGCATCTATGGAGTTTCACCAGGCTTTATGTGACAGTCCTATTGAAGTAATTTTACCCAGGCATGAACAGGGGGGAGCATTTGCAGCCGGGGGTTTTGCCAGAGCTACAGGACGTGTTGGAGTCTGCATGGCTACCAGTGGGCCCGGTGCTACAAACCTTATTTCCGGAATAGCTGATGCATATATGGACTCAGTGCCAATTGTTGTATTAACAGGGCAGATACCCAGTTCTCTGATTGGAAAAACTGCTTTTCAGGAAACAGATATGGTCGGAATGACACTTCCTATTGTTAAGCATAGCTATTTGGTAATGGATGCGGCTGATATTCCTGCTGTGGTTAAAGAAGCTTTTTTTATTGCTAACAGCGGACGTCCTGGGCCAGTTGTAATTGACGTTCCTAAAGACGTTCAGCAGCAACTTATTACTCCTGAATATGACGGAGCTGTTTCTGTCAGAGGTTACTATCCTGAACCTGAAGCTAGTTTCCTGGAGATAGAAAAAGTTAAAGAAGCTATTAGTAAGTGTGAACGTCCCTGTATTTATGCCGGTGGTGGAATAATTACAGCTAATGCAGCTGATGAGCTTGCTGATTTTGCACATGGTTATAATATTCCTGTTGTTACGACACTTATGGGAATAGGTGCTTTTCCGGAAGATGATCCTCTATCGCTAAAATTTTTAGGTATGCACGGAACAGTTTTTGGCAATAACGCCGCAAATGAATGTGATCTTCTGCTGTGTATGGGGGCCCGGTTTGATGATAGGGTTACTGGGCCTGTCGAGTCTTTTGCGGAACATTCAAAAATCGTTCATATAGATATAGACCGTTCTGAAATAAACAAAAATGTAAGGACGGATATTGGTATTGTCAGTGATGTTAAATATATGTTAAAGAAGCTCAATGAAGCACCTGTCAGAAAAGAGTACAAGGAATGGTTTTCTTTGATAAATCAGTGGAAAAATGATTATCCTTTATCTTTTAATCAAGATAGTAGTGATTTACTTCCTCAAGAGGTTATTAAAGCTGTCAATGATTTAACAAACGGTGAAGCTATAATGGTTCCGAGTGTAGGACAGCACCAGATGTGGACTGCTCAGTTTTTTACATATAAACACCCCAGGCAGTTGATAACTTCAGGCGGGTTGGGTGCAATGGGATTCGGCCTTCCGGCATCCATGGGAGTAAAAGTTGCCTATCCGGAGAAGACTGTTATCTGTATTTCCGGGGACGGGAGCTTTCAGATGAATATCCAGGAACTCGGTACGATTCATTCATATGAAATCGGTGTAAAAATAATTATTCTGAATAATCAGCATCTTGGTATGGTTGCGCAGTGGGAAGATAGGTTCTACGGCAGCAGAAGAGGTGATACAGTACTAGCAAACAAGAGAGCAAGCAGGCCGTACCCGGATTTTGTTACTATTGCTAAGGGTTACCTTATACCCGGCAGGGAAGTTTACACAAAGGCAGAATTGATAGATGCTATAAAAGAAATGCTTGAAACACCTGGCCCCTTCCTGCTGGATGTACATGTGCAGTATCAGGAACATGTTCTACCTATGCTGCCTCCTGGAAAAACGTACAAAGACATTATTACAGAATAATATTGGGATAGGATTTTGAATGAAAAAATATAAGAACTTTCATATTGTTGATCATCCGCTGATAAAACATAAACTTACATATATTAGAGATAAGTATACCTGTAAAAAAGTTTTTAAAGAGCTGGTAGATGAAGTAGGAGTTTTCCTTGCGTATGAATTGACAAAGGATTTTCCTTTAGAAGATGTAGAAGTTGAAACACCTTTATGTAAAACAAAAGCACAGATATTAGCCGGCAAAAAACCTGTTTTGGTTCCTATACTTAGAGCAGGTGTAGGTATGCTTGACGGATTTCTTAAAGTTATGCCTTCTGCAAGAATAGGCCATATTGGAATGGCACGTAATGAAGAAACACTTGAAGTTGTAACATATTACTGTAAACTGCCAGTAGACAGTTGTAATCGTACAATTATTTTAATTGATCCAATGCTTGCTACTGGTGGATCAGCTATTGCAGCAGCTGCTAAATTAAAAGAAATTGGTGTTGAAAAAATTAAATTTATGTGTTTGGTTGCGGCGCCGGAGGGTGTTAAGTTTTTTTGTGAAGCACATCCCGAAATTGAAGTTTATGCAGCCTGTCTGGATGAAAAACTTAATGATAAAGGATATATTCTTCCCGGGCTTGGAGATGCCGGGGATAGATTATGCGGAACAAAACCAAATCCTCACATTAAACCTCTTGGTGTTAACTTTTACAATTGATTATACAGAATTTTATCAGATTATATATTGCTGGATGCTGTAAAAATACGAAAGATTTTTATATTTTTTGAAATTATTTTAAACATTAAATATAAGAATAAAACAAGTTTAACTTGTCAAATAAGCTTTTTAAAGTTTATTTGATAAAAATTTGTCATTTATGTTTTGACTATTAACATCTTTAAATATATAATAAACAGACTAATTTAAATATTAGTACTTCATCAGAAATTTCACTTTATAGCATATCAGCCCTTATCTGATTTCAAATAACGTGCTTTATTGAGCAAATAGTATTCAAAGTGTTAAATATTCCGTCAATTTTACAGTAAATTTTGTTCTCAGTCAAATTAATTAATTATTATCACAGCTACCATGAAAAAGACAGTTCAAAAACCAGCAAGTGATGCAGACGCAGGAATACCCCATCTGTATTTTGGGCCTAATCCGACTCTCAGTTTATATTTTAGGCAGATAGCTAAATCAACGTTGCTGACTGTACACGAGGAAAAATATCTGATGAATATGTACTTTGATAACATGGATATAGTACGTGACAATATTTATAAGATAGGGTTTGTTGCTGATGAACATGTTAAACTAATTGAAAAACTGTCGATTTGGGAAATTGATGAATACTTCTATACGAGTGTTAAGAACATGAGCAATGATTCGGTAAATCATATATTTTCAAGCTTAAAAGAATGGAAACATGATATTATAGCTGTATCTGGAAAGCTAAGATATGCTATTAATGACAATGAGGAAAACGCTGTTTCCGACTTGCGCACTGAGTTGATTTCAGTGCTTCATAGGCATAAAGTTTTAAGTGATGTGGTTGATGAGTGGTTTGATGATGCCAAGGAGTTTCTTATAATCATTAATGAAAAGTCAGAAGCTTCTCATCCTTTAAATTCAAAACCATCTCTGTTTGACTTTATGAAATTCCCATCTTATGACGAGAAGGTTTTTTTCATTGAAGAAAAAGTTATGATGAAGGTAGACAACTTCGTTGATTTAGTTAAAGAAACAGAGAAACTCAAAACGGCCGCGGAACAGGCACGATTAAGGATTGTAGAAAGTAATTTACGTCTTGTTGTAAGTATAGCTAAAAAATTTAAGAATAGAGGTGTTCCTTTTGTAGATTTAATTCAGGAAGGAAATATTGGCTTAATGAAGTCCGTAGATAAGTTTGATTGTTCTAAAGGCTTTAGATTTAGTACTTATGCTACCTGGTGGATTAAATTATATATTAGACGGGCGATTGAAAGACAGGGTAGAATTGTTCGTATACCCACACATATGCTGGAAACAATAAATAGAATGTTTATGAAGGAACAGATATTTATTAGAGAAAATGGCCGTGAACCGACTATGGAAGACCTGGCGAAGATACTTGAAGTAACTGTAGAACGTGTAAGAGCTTTGAGAAAAATGGCTATGCAGCCACTTTCGCTTCAGGCATCACTTTCTTCAGATGAAGATGATAAAACTTCATTAGAAGATATACTGGAAAGCACCTGTAAAGATCCAGCAAAACATGCAGTTTATTCATCTCTTCGTGAGAAGTTCAAACAAGTGCTGGCTTCTTTAATGGAAAGAGAACAATTAATCCTAAAAATGAGATACGGGATTGATGATGATGTTCCCAGAACACTTGAGGAAGTAGGAAAGTATTTTAATCTTTCTAGAGAAAGAATACGTCAAATTGAACTTAAAGCTATTCAAAAATTGAAACATATGACTCGCGAACCTTAAAAAGATTTAAATTTTACCGTAATTTTACTATCCAGAATAAAAAAAGAAAAAATGAATTTCCTGTATTGACAAAATATGTTTTTCTTTTATTATTACTAATAATATGTTTATTATACAACTATTTTTATAATTCAGTTAGAAAATCAAAATGAATACTGCATACATAAATAAAGATAATTTTTGTGATATTGGAAATCGACAGGTTTTTGGTCGGGTGGTAAATAGCCTCGTAGGTGTCATCGGTAATGTGGTACTCGATGTAGTACTCACAAACTCGGCAGGAGGATCTTATTTGTAGATTAAACTGAATTAACATTTAAAGAACTCTAAAAGTCTCTCTGCCGAATAAAACGACAACGGGGCTTTTTTTATGGATAGAAATTAATTGCTAATATAATAGAAAAAACAAAAGGGAGTTATCATGGAAAAGACGGGAGCACAACTGCTTGTTGAAGCCTTAAAGTATGAGAAAGTAGATACAGTTTTTGCATATCAGGGTGCTGCTGTTATTCCTATTTTTGATGAACTATATACTGAGCCATCAATAGATCTTGTTCTTCCACGGCACGAGCAGGGGCTGATACATATGGCTGATGGTTATGCGCGTTCTACTGGGAAAGTAGGTGTCTGTGTTGTAACGAGCGGGCCGGGAGCTACAAATACAATAACAGGTTTAGCTACGGCAAATTATGATTCTGTACCTCTAGTATGTTTTACAGGACAGGTACCTTATAATCTGATAGGAAATGATGCGTTTCAAGAAGCCGATATTGTAGGCATGAGTAGCTCTATTACGAAACATAACTATATAGTTTCTGATAGAAAAGATTTGCCGAGAATAATAAAAGAGGCCTTCTATATAGCATCTTCAGGGCGTCCGGGTCCTGTACTTGTAGACCTTCCTGTAGATATTCTTAAGGCATATGCAAAAGATAGTTATCTTGAAAAAATTAAGATTGACGGCTATAAACCCGTTATAAATGGTCATCCGCTTCAGATAAAAAAAGCGGCAGTAAAGCTTATGAATGCAAAAAAGCCGCTGATATTATGCGGCGGCGGCGTAAATATATCAAAAGCATCTGAGGTATTTACTAAATTTGTTGATATTATCGGTGTTCCAGTTGTATCTACTCTTATGGGTATCAGTGCAATTCCATCAGCGCATCCTTCATATCTTGGGATGGTGGGAATGCATGGTGTATACCCGGCAAACATGGCACTGTCCAACTGTGATCTTATCTTTTCTATAGGTTGCAGATTCAGTGATAGAATAACCGGAAAGCTAAGTGGATTTGCTGTTGATGCTGAAATTGTACATATTGATATAGATTCCGCTACTATTTCCAGAAATGTTCCAGTTGCAGTACCTATAGTAGGAGATGCAGCTAATATTATTAAAGATTTAATACCATTAGTTGATCGCTGTAATATTCCTGAATGGCTGGGAACTGTTGGCAAATGGCAGAAAGAGTATTCATTAAAAATAGTTGAAGGCGATAAACGTCTTTCTCCAATGCATATTGTTAATTCAGTGTCAAAAATATTCTCAGATGCTATCGTTACTACGGATGTAGGCCAGCACCAGATGTGGACTGCTCAGTTTTATAAGTTTACGAATCCTGGATCTCTAATTACTTCCGGTGGTTTAGGTACAATGGGATATGGATTGCCTGCTGCGCTGGGTGTTCAGATAGGAAACAAAAATAAAAGAGTAATATGTATTGCCGGTGATGGAGGTGCTCAGATGAACATTCAGGAACTTGCTGTTGCTTCACAGAGGGAGTTACCTATTATTTTTATAATTATGAATAATAATTATTTGGGAATGGTGAGGCAGTGGCAGGAATTGTTTTTTGACAGGAAATATTCCGGGACATGTTTGAGACAATCAAAATCCTGTCCGTCTAAGTGTAACAGTTTTGGAGAGCATTGTCCGCCTTACGTACCGGATTTTGTTAAACTGGCCGAAGCTTATAACATTACAGGTATGCGCGTTACTAAAGAAGAAGAAATAATACCCACACTGCAAAAAGCTGCTGGAATAAAAAATAAAGCTGTTCTAATAGAATTTATTACAGAACAGGAAGCAAATGTAATGCCGATGGTACCGGCTGGAGGCAGTATTTCTCAAATGCTGTTGGAAGAAAAAGGTATTGACCATTCGTAATAAAAGTTGAGTTTTTTTAGACAGAAAACCGGAGGACAAGGACTATAGACTTTGGGGAAAGTTTTATAAGAAAAGAAACTGTTTATTGAAATAACAAAATTACAAACGTCTTGAATTTTGAATTCTAAACGAGGGAAACCCACCCCTTAATCCCCTCCCGGGAGGGGAATAAAAGGGGTGGTTGAGGCGAGCATCAAGTATCTATAACTTCAGTTTCAAGTAAGATTATGTAATCATAAGTAATGCAAAAGAGGAGAAATAATTATGTTAAAAATATTATCTTTAAATGTTAAAAATCATTCAGGAGTTCTGGCTAAGATTTCTGGAATGTTTTCGGGGAAAGGATTTAACCTGGAAAGTTTGACAGTTGGTGTAACACCTGATCCAACGTTATCAAGAATTACACTTGTATGTAAAAGCAGTAATACTGAATTTGAACAGGTAAAAAAACAGCTGAATAAACTTGTAGATGTAATTAAGGTACGGGATTTTACTAATAGGGAAGTTGTTAAAAAAGAACTTGCTTTTATTAAAATACAGGCAAATCATGAAGAAAAAGGAAAGATCATTCCAATAGCAGAAGCATTCGGTGCTACTATTCAAGATATAAGTCTTGATACACTTATCTTTGAACTAACCGCTTCTTTTGATAAAGTCAACCATTTCCTGAATATTTTATCAGGTTATCGAATTCTTGAAGTTGCTAGAAGTGGACTTGTAGCAATGGAGCTGTCAAGGAAGTAATTAATTTTCGGCCATCTGCGGTTACCTCGATTTAAAATTTTTACATGGCCTTTTTTGAAATTTGGCTTATTGCCTCCTCCGCAAATTGGGCATTCGTCCTTTTTAACAGTAGTTTCAGCCTCTTCGTTTTGTTTTTTTATTTCTTTTTTATAATTTTCTGATATTTGTGTTTATTCATTGGGGTATTTTTTACATAGGTCTTTGTCTATTACATAAAGGGCTATCTGCTTGGCGCCTATATCTGTATAATTAAATTTAAAAACGAGGTTCTTTATAAGAAGTTTTATCTGATTTTTTACACGCTTATCATAATTTTTGAAAGTATCGGAATTGAAATCTTTTATTGCTCTGCGAAAATTAGTACTACTGATGAAAGGTGTAAGTACATTTTGTTTCAGACTTTGATTATATCTGTCATGGAGGTGGTTATATTGTTTTGTATCAGTAATTTTTTTCCCGGCTTTTATTTCCTGAAGAGTTTTAGCTACATAGTGCTTGAGAATTCCATTTCTGAATTTTTCCCTTTCAATCAGCGTGGATTTATTGCCTATTAATATCTTTTCAATAGACTGAAAGTATTCGTCTGATATTGTAATGGTTTCTTTTGTGAATGGACACTTTATATTTGTTCCTATTTCTACGTTAATTGCAAAGAAATAGTTGATAATATTATGTGATATCTGCTCATCATTATAGAAAAACATAGATTCTTTAATTTTCTGGAGAATCGTATAATCATAAAGTTTGATAAGAGAGTTCAGGAAGCCTGTTGGCAGTTTTTCGCTGTATTTTTTGTTTTGAAAGAAATCCAAAAGATTGTCTATGTTAATTAGAGAGTTTTTCTTTTTGTATTTTGTATAAAAACTGTTAAACATTTCAATTGACTTTCTGCCGGAAAATCCCTTACAACCCTCATTATCTCCTTCAAGGATTAGTTGTCTTCTAATTTTTCTGTTAATTTTTTTTGTGTCTTCCTCTGATAACCATGATGGAATATTGCCGCTGTATATTTCAAGTTTCAGTAAGAGTAAATTATTATCACAGAATTTAGAATAATTTTCAGGTTTTATGATCCAATTTTTCATAGTAGGAGAGGTATCGTATAAACGGCTTGAGATAACTGTTTTGG
>CAZGAI010000120.1:0-8971 GCA_964523175.1 uncultured Victivallales bacterium
ATTTTGCAAAAAAATCCCTGCCTGGCTAGCCTCAATTTTCAAAAAGTAATATCCGCTTCAGGCAATACTGCCTTATAGTTATCAATACTCATTGTTTCTCCTTTAGAAAGATAAATGTAAAAAAGATATTTATATAGAGCACTTTCTACTTTACATCAACAATCATTTTATGAACACCGATTAATTTATGTTTTAGATATTTTTTTATTTTTAAATTCAGCTTTTCTTATCATTATTTTATTCCATCTTTTGGTTTTCTTGCAGCTAGTTGCATGTAGTTTATGGGCAACCACAAGGAATAGCCTCTACTGGCTTGAAAACATATTTACCTTTTACAGATAACTTGTTTAACAGCAGTCACAGCTTGCTTCTTTGCCAGTTAGAATTCCTTTAATCAATGCTTCAGCGCACCCGACTCCGGTATTAACCGTGATTGCATCAAATTTACAATTTTTCATACATGCTCCGCACTCCATGCATTTATCTTTATCGGTAATGATAATCTTATTTTCCTTAATATCAAAAACTTTATGAGGGCAGACCTCCATACACATTTTACACGATGTACATTTTTGTGGGAAAAACTGTAATGTTGCGACATCTTTTAAATATATCATAATATCCTCCATGCAGATAATTTAAATAAAACGACTAAAACTATTGATATAATAGTAAAAATAATATAAATAGGCAGTCCGATTTTTAACTCTTTTTTTACGCCGGACATGTTTGTAAATGTTGATGCTCCGGTAAACTGAAGACCTATATATGATGAAATTATTGGATATAGTATCCAGCTGAATATTATTATATAAACATTGGCAAAAATGGGGAAATAACCACAGAATAATAATGCAATTACAGGGGTTGTTAATCCTATTATGAGCCCTTTGATTGCAAAAGACCTTGTTGGAAGTACCGGTAATAGTGCCGGGACTAACAATGCGCCGGCAACGATTGAAACAGCTCCAAGTATTACCAGCGGAAGACCTTGTGTTAATACGTATGTGAAAATAATACCATTAGACTGAAGGCCAAAAATTATTAACGTAGCCAGTGATAACCAAAGAAACTTTTTCCATGGATGGTAGAATTCGATAGGTACAAGGATCAAGCGGTCTTTCAGAGGAAAGCCTACTCTTCTCATTTCTTCTGTAGCACTGTGGTTATTTTCTATATAACCTCTGATATCACTAGATTTTATAGGGCCGTAAATAACCTTAAAGCCCGTTATTTCCCGGACAGTGTGTGCGCTTATCCCCACAGCTCCAAACTGTGGGACGATGAGTTTTCTCTGCTTTACTATATTTTTCAGGTTTGTTTCTTTTATTTTATTTACCAGTTCATCAGTACCGAAAGTCCCTTTGCCAGCCGCACACCAGACATTTATTCCCTTGGTATCCAAAACTAGTATCCAGGCATCCATTCCAGCTAAATCTCTTCTCAATATATCAAATGTAAGTTTATAATTAGCTGTTACTAGAACATCAGAATATTCATCGGGGCAGCCTATTGCAAATAACCCCGGTGTGGTTTTATAATCATCTCTTCTACCTCCAATTCTACATGTAACTTGCCCCCACCTATCGCTCCATGACCATTTTGAGGATATTGTATGTACATCTGCAGCCATTTTAACTGTTTCTACCGATTCCTGGCTGCAAGTTTCTTCTGAGCTGCAGCAGCTGGATTGCTGCTTTTTCAATGTGGGTTCACTGCAGCAGCCATTTTTGATTTTTCCCATATTTTATAATATCCTCTATTTATATGTTCTATACTGAATGTTCTATACTGGATGTTCGTTACCCACCCCTTTTGTTCCCCTCCAGGGAGGGGATTAAGGGGTGGTTGACCTAGATTTTGTATTAAAATTCAACCTTTCCTCTCAGATAAAGCTATTATAAACCGCAGATCGGCGCTTATATCTGTAATATTGTTAACTTGAATGAACAGGAAATTGAATTATAAATTGTTAATAGGCTAAAATAACATATTACCTGTTAAAACAAAAAGACAAATACAAGATTTACCTTGAAAGTTCATCAAAAAACACTTTAAACAAATTATTCATTTCATTAAATCTCTTCCAGTCAATACAGTAGCATGATTTCTTTCCGTCAATTGTTCCTTTTATCAGTCCTGCTTTCTTCAATTCATTCAGGTGCTGGGATACAGTTGACTGTGCCAATGGTATTACTTCCACAATTTTGCCGCATATACAGCTCTTCTTCTGTGCTAACAATTTTAAAATTGAAATTCTGGCAGGGTGAGATATTGCCTTGGCAAAATCTGCAATTCTTATTTCTTCTTTTTTAAAAAATAACTTTTTATTAACAGCCATATCCAGTTGACCTATTCTTTTAATTCTATATAATATTTTATATTTGAATATGTTATTTATATATCGCAAATATACGATGTTGTATGGCTTTGTCAATTAAGACTTTGATAAAAAATAAAGAAATATTAATGTAGGAAATAGAATGTTATTTGAAGGATTTGATGAATATCTGTCCGTGTTCGGCATTGGCGATGGCGGGGGCAGGGGCAGGCCTAAGGAAGAACATATTGAAAGAGGACTACGACAGAAAAACCTCAACTGCTGCAATCGGTTTTAGCACGAAATCTAAATTAATGGAAACGAACCTAATGGAATGGGAGGACCATGAATGGCACAGTACAGGTGATTCAGTGTCACTAACTCTTGATCCATTTGAAATTAAAACATTTAAATTAAAATATGAGAATTAGATTATTCTCAAAAATATTTTCGAGGAAAATCGTGCTATCTGAAAATATCTTCAACAGAGTTTAGATATTTTAAATACTCTTTAAAAACATGGTTGTATTTTTGTACCGCTTCAGGGTTTGGGTAGTGTTTCTTTTCCATATCCAGTTTTACATGTCGGTCTACGATTTCATTTATACCACTTTCCCTTTTTTCACTGTTATCATATACCCACAATGCCTGTAGTGCAGCTCCAAGTGCAGCTGCCTCCTGAATTTTGGGTACAACAATAGGCAGATTTAGAATATCAGCGGCAATTTGCCTCCATGTATTGCTTTTTGATCCACCACCGGTTAATCTAATTTCAGCCGGCTGAAATCCAACATTTTTAAATGCCTCAAGTCCGAAGCGCATTCCCAGTATTGCTGCTTCCATAGATGAACGTAGAATATTGTTTTTCTGCATATTATTCATATCTAGACCCATGATACAGCCTTTGCTGTTGGGCAGGTTTGGAGCTCGTTCTCCATTGTAAAATGGAAGAGTAATGAGACCGCAGCTGCCGATAGGTGTATCTTTTACCAGTTTTTCGAGCTCGGTTAAATCTATATCGAATAAAGTTTTAGTTAATTCGACTGATACAGTACAGTTCATCGTGCAAAGCAGAGGAAGCCAGCCGTTGGTTGAGGAGCAGAAAGCAGCAAGGCTCTTGTCAATTATAGGCTTTTCTGAATATCCATATAAGGTTCCTGATGTTCCAAGACTCATTGACAGGATACCGGGTTTTACTGTGCCGGTTCCTATTGCTCCCATCATATTGTCGCCTCCTCCTGAAGATACAGGTATTCCTGCATTTAAACCCAACTCATTAGCTACTTCGGATTTTAAATTTCCAGCAGACTGCTCTGATCCAATTAAAGTCGGAAGAGTTGAAAACAAATCTCTATCCGGGTCAATTGCATTTAGAACTTTTAGTGACCATTTACGTGTTCTAATGTTTAAAAAACCTGTTCCTGAAGCATCACCGTATTCCATCACTTTATTGCCGGTAAGATAAAAATTTAGAAAATCATGAGGCAGAAGAATGGTAGAGAGTTTTGCATAGATTTGAGGTTTATTATTTTTCAGCCATAATACTTTGGATGCAGTATAACCGGGTAGGATTAAATTTCCTACTTCATCTAAAAGCTTTTCTTCTCCCCCAAATGCCTCTGTTATCTGTCTGCATTCAGGTGTTGTCGATGTATCACACCACAGCTTTACATTGTATAAAATATTTCCATCGATGTCTAGAGGGACAAACCCGTGCTGCTGTCCCGAAACACCTATTGCGACAACTGTTGCTTTTAAATTATTATCTATATTTGATAAGCAATCCTTTAATGCAGTAATCCACCACTCTGCTTTCTGCTCTTTTGTACCGTCATCTCCTGAAATAATATCATGTTTAGAAGATGCTTCTGCTACAATAATTTTATTTTCAAAATCATAGAGGACAACCTTTGTGCTTTGTGTCCCCATATCAATTCCCAATACAGTTTTCATAATTTAGTTACCCTCTCTACTAAAATAACTTTTTCTCACCATGAAGAGCACGAAGTCCACGAAGATTCCTATTTAAAAGACCTTGTTAAGCCTTTGGTTACAAAGCCTTAACAACTTCGTGTTCTTCTACTCTTCGTGGTTGATAATATTTTTGGCTTCTTTTAGAATAAGACCTTGTTAACAGTAATCAATGCTCCTTTGCGACAGTTATTATCTTTAAGTATGTTGTTGTTTCAACCTCAAATCATGTTTAGCTATTTAATACATAGTCGTTAATGATATTTTCCAGATATTCCTGTCTACCGCTTTTGAGCGTTGGTTCACCATTTTTAAGAATAAATTTCTCACAGTCTTCCAATGAACAGCATCCATTCATTATCTCATTGCCGATTCCCGAATTAAAACTTGAATATCTTTCAGCAATGAAGTTGTCAAGCACTTTGTCTTCATGAATTTTAGCAGCTATTTCAAGTCCTCTTGCAAAAGTGTCCATACCGCCTATATGACCATAGAAGAGATCAAGTTCGTCACATGAGCCTCTGCGAAGTTTAGCATCGAAGTTAACTCCGCCATTCCCAAGACCGCCCTGTTTCAAAATTACCATACATGCATATGCAGCAGTATAAATAGATGTTGGGAATTGGTCGGTATCCCATCCTAGTTGAGGATCACCGGTGTTTGCATCGAGACTGCCAAGTTTACCGGCTTCTGAAGCTACTGTCAATTCATGTTCAAAAGTATGTCCGGCTAATGTTGCATGATTCGCTTCAATATTCAGTTTAAAATGATCCATTAGGTTATTTGCTCTTAAAAAATTAAGAACAGTTGCCGAGTCAAAATCATACTGATGTTTTGAAGGTTCTTTAGGTTTTGGTTCGATCAGGAATGGCCCTTCAAAACCAATTTTCTTTTTATAATCGACAGCCATATGGAAAAATTTTGCTAGCTGTTCCTGTTCGTGTTTGTAATCGGTATTTAATAGAGTTTCGTAACCTTCACGCCCGCCCCAGAAAACATAGTTCTGTCCGCCGAGTTCCTTTGTTGCATCCATGGCATTTTTTACCTGTGCAGCAGCGTAAGCAACTACATGTGCGTCAGGATTACTGCCTGCACCATGACTAAAACGAGGATGTGAAAATGCATTTGAAGTACCCCATAACAGTTTAACGCCTGTTTGAGCCTGAAGTTCTTTTGCCATTGCTACAATAGCCTGCAGGTTCCGGCATTTTTTACTGAAGCTAGTTCCTTCCGGAGAAATATCTATGTCATGGAAGCACCAGTATGGGGTTCCAAGTTTTTCAAAAAATTCAAATGCAGCTTCCAGTGTAATTTTTGCTTTATCCATATCATTGTCATACTGATTCCATTTACGCTGCCAGACCGGTCCGCCAAACATATCAGCACCGTTACCTTTTAATGTGTGCCAGTAGGCTACAGCAAACCTTAAGTGTTCTTTCATTGTTTTGCCGTCGATGACTTTGTTTTCATCATAATGTTTGAAAGCTAATGGATTTGCTGAATTTCTTCCTTCAAAAGGAATTTTACCTGTTACATTTGGGAAATAGATATTTGTCATCTTGTACTCCTAAATTAAATTGTTGATTTTATATATTCCTAATTTCACTTTTTATAACTTTACACAATATAAAATAACTGATTAATTAATCTTTGCTATTTAAATTCATAATTTAACATTATATATTAGTAGACAATATATACATATATTGCTTAATTTGCTTATAGGTAGACATGGTCTACTTTATAATGTTGTTGAGTTTAATTTTTTCAAACATGGCTGGTTTAAATGAAAATCTTTAGAAATAAAATAACGCAGTTAAGAAAAGCAAAAAAACTAACTGTAAATCAGGTGGCATTTCATTTAGGGAAGTGCCGTTCAACAATTTCATATTGGGAGCATGGCAAAAGGTTTCCAGAGAAAACAGATATTATTGCTTTAGCTATGCTGCTGGGTGTCAGTGTGGCTGAAATTTCTGAATATGAAGATCTGCCTGATATAAATCAAACTAAAGAAAAGAAAATAGGTCTTAAAGAGTTAACAGCTGAGCTAGAAAGTATGCTGGCTGCTTCAAGTGATATTACCGGCGAAAATATCAAATCACTTAATAAAATATTGAATGAAACCAATAGGGTTATATCAGAAAATAAAATATTAAAAAAAGAAAATGGAAGGCTGGAAGCCCAAAATAGGTCAATAAATGAAATTTTGTATATTAAAGATAAAAACAGAATAATTAGAGGTTTAAACAATAATTTTCTTTTTTATATTGGAAAGGACTATACAAAAGAGGATGTCATTGGTCTTAAAGCTATTGATATTTACGGCAGAAAAGAGATAGAAGATATAGTTCCATTGGAAAACAGAGTGTTTGAAACAGGCGAAAGTATCAAAGATATAAAGATAAAGATACCCGGTAAAGGGAAAACAAAATATGGGCTTATGTCTATTGAGCCTATTTTTGAAGAATTGGAAAATGTTGTAGAAATTGCAGTGAGCATTAAAGATATTACAGAGGTTGTTGAAAATGTTGCGAAGCTTGAACTTCTTGAAACCGTTATTAATAAGCTTGATGAACAAATATGGATAATGAATGAAACTACTCATAAATACAATTTTTTTGGAGGAAGCGGAACAGAAAAAATGTATGGTCATACTAAGGAAGAGTTTAGGAATGATCCTTTTTTATGGTTTGGACTGATTCACCCTGAAGTAAGGCAGAAATACCAGGCAACTAAGAATCTTCATACATTTCCTCTAGGAGAGCATTTAATCAGATTTGTTCATAAGAATGGTTCAAATAAAAGAATAAAATATAAAGCATTCAGAACTTATGACAATAACAATAAGCCTATTTTGTACGGTATAATCAGCGATATTACTAAAGAACTGGAAACTAAGAACATAATAGCGCTTATGGAGAAAAGTATAAATTCAATGAAACAGGCATTCTGTATGCTAAGACCGTCCACAAGCGAGCACCTATTTGTAAATAGAGCCAGAGAACAGATTTATGGGTACTCCTATGACAAATTCCTGAACAACGGTTATGAATTCTGGCTTAACACCTGCCTTCATCCTGATGATCGTGAAAGAGAGGAGAAATATAACAATAAAAAATCATGGCCTGATATAAGAGAATTCAAGATAATAAGGCCCAATGGAGAAATTCGTAGAATTGAAGCTAGAGTTACTAAAATCGTTCATGAAGGAGAAGAGTTTTTCAGCTTTATTGATAGAGATATAACAAAAGACAACAAAGTTAAGGAACGCAACCAAATAAAAAAACAAAAACAAGATTTATCTTGAGTACATCTTCAGTGAAGTGCGTATAAAAGCTTATATAAGCGGCGACTCGCCGCTTATATTGAGCGTAAGAGCGAGACGGCTCTTTTGCACTGCTAATATCAAGAATTTTTTTGCTGTTCCCATTTGCCTAAATCTTTTAGCTTTCTACCATTTTTAAGATTAAATTCAATCTCCTCAAGAGAGACACCTTTAGTTTCTGGTACAAAGAACTTAAGAAACAGTATAGCTAAAATACAAAATCCTGCAAAAACAAAGAATATTGAATAGTTCCCAAAAACATGCATGAATGTCAAAGCGTTACCCATAACAATCCCCGCAAAGACCCAGTTAACCATAGTGGTAATGGTCATACCGATTTCCCGCCCTTCAATTGGAAAAATTTCTGAGCACATAAGCCAGGCACCAGGGCCCCAGGAAAAAGCAAAACCAATAATATAAATTATTGCAGAAACTAGAAGAGTAGTTTTAGCAACAGGACTTATCAATGAAGGGTCAGTAACATTTCCAATTGCTAAAAAGGCACAACCTGCTGAAATCATTGAAATACACATTACTACAGCTCCAGTATAAAGGAGTTTTTTGCGACCCCATTTTTCCACCAGCCAGATAGCGGGAATTGTAAATATCATAAAAACTGTGGGAACCGCCATCATCGCCAGAATCCCTTTCATTCCTGCATATCCGAATATTGTGGGAGCGTAGTAAATCATCAAATTTATTCCCACCAGCTGCTGAAACATTTGAAGAAGAACACCAACAATGAGTATCTTTAAAAAATATTTTTTAAAGATAATTCCTGTTACAGATGCTGAAGAGCTGCCGATTGCTTTTTCTATCTCTTTTATTTCCAATTCAATTTTCTGCTCAGAGTTTAGAGTTTTTTTAAGAACTTTAAAAGCTTTGTCTTTCTTTCCCTTGAGCATCAGCCATCTTGGGCTTTCAGGCAGGAAAAAAGAACCTATGAACATTATTGAAGCAAATAATACTATCACAATAAACATCATGGAAAGGCTTACGGTTGGTGCAATAAAAATTTTGACAATAAATACATTCGATAGTGAAATTACAAAGATACCAACAGTAATCATTAATTGAAATAACGTTCCCATTGAACCGCGGATGGAAGACGGCGCTGTTTCTGATAGATAAAGCGGGACAATAAAAGATGCAACACCAACAGCAAAACCCAAGCCAAAACGACATGCACTTAATATAGCCATTGGAGGCAGCATAGCTGAAATAGCTGACATAGCTACAAACATGAATCCTCCAAACACAAGACTCTTTTTACGCCCGAGAAACCTAGCGAAAAAACCTGAAAGCAGTGCTCCTATTACACCGCCGGTTGCAAGAATAGCGGAATAACTCTCCCC
>CAZGAI010000121.1:0-8971 GCA_964523175.1 uncultured Victivallales bacterium
ATAATAAATTGCTTTTTTTTTATTTTCTCGAGTTAGAGGTAAATTTTTATCCAGCAAAACTTTAAAGTTTAAATTATACTTATTAAGTATTACATCATTGTTTCTTAGTTCAAGTTTCATTTCCTGATCTGGATGCTGTCTCCACCAAATTAACGCTGGTTGAAAAATAACTATAGGTGCTATCATAGCAAGCTGAAGCCAAAGTTCAATATCTCCTATATATCTTTTACCACTAAAACCTGATATTTTTTCAAAGACATCTCTTCTTATAATCGTTCCAGTCGGACCGCTTAAAAGCAAGCCTCCTTCTAAAAAATGCTTTTGATACACATCTACACTGGACAATAAGACCGGATATGGTTCAGAATATTCTCTGATGTTAACCTGAGTTCCCAGAGAAGCCTCAGGAAATTGTTCCATAGAACTAACCATCACAGTAAGTCCATGTCGATAGATTAAATCGTCAGCATCAAGATATTTTAAATATTTCCCTTTTGCATAACCTGCAGCTTTATTTCTATTAAGATAATCCCCTAAATTTTTCTCATTAAGATATACTTTAATCCTATTATCTATTAATTTATAAGATTTTGCTATCTCAAGTGTATTATCCTTTGACTGATCATCTACAATAATTAATTCCCAGTTTTGATATGTAGATGCAAGTACACTTTCGATAGCTTCTGCAATGTATTTTTCACGATTATAAGCTGTCATTAAAACACTGACAAGGGGAGTTTTATCCATATTTATCCCTTCAAATAATAAACAAAAAGCATTAGTTTTCAAAAATTTTCATACTAGTACTATTGAAATAAATTTGTGATCTTTTTTTAAGATATTGCTTCTAAAAATTTCTTCTGCAATTTTATCCATATATTAAATTTTAAGTAAACGCTTTAATACTTTTTTTTCAGGCGAAAGATCAATATTAGTCATTGCAAATTCGGAAGATTTTTTTCCCATTTTTTCCCAATTTACCTTTATCTTCCAGGCCTTCTCTAAAGCTTTAGAAAATGAGATAACAGTCGGAGCTTCTGCAATAAAGCCAGTTTTGTTTTCTTCAATTACTTCTGAATTTCCACCAACATCAGTTACAACAGCAGGTCGACCACAGACCATTGCTTCACATAAAGATATAGGCAATCCTTCACCGGCAGATGGAATCAACAATATATGATTATTTTTCCATACTGTCTCAATCTCATTTACATAACCATGAAATGAGACTTTTTCCCTTATATTTAAAAAATTTGCTAAATTTTCTAAATATTTTCTGCCATATCCCTTTCCATATATATTTAAATGCCAATCCCTACTCTGCCATTCCTTATGAGATAATATTTCAAATAAAGTATCATGTCCTTTATTAGCTGCCAAATCACCGACCATAGCAAACTGGGCCGTTTTCATCTCTGACCAATTCAAATATTTTTTTTCTTTTAAATTAAGAGGATTCCAGGTAATCATGGCATTCTCTAGTTTGGTGCAAAGGCTACGTTCTATTAAACTCTTTTGTCGATTGGAAACAAAAAAAACATAGTTGGCCTTCAAAAACAGTTCTTTACCTCTTGGATAAATATTCTTGTCAGGAATAGAACTATATTGCGAATGACTATGACAAATGATCGAATACTGCACTTTATGTTTTCTAATATCTTCGAATAAACCATAGTGGTGTACTAGTAAAGCAAAAGAGCTTCCCTGACTAATAAATATATTATTCGGATTAAATTTCCATAATTCACTATAAACTTTAGTCTTGTTAAAGCAATGTGTTTTTATATAACTCTTAATTTTTTTCAAAAGTAGTTGATCGGGATTGTATTTTTCCCTAAAGTGAATAACAGCACCCATTTCTTTTAGTATATTGATAGAGTCAGGTACTTTGTCAAAACGGTAGACAGAGACAAAAACATCATGCCCTTGTTCAAGAGCCAGTCCCGCTGTTTTAGACCACAAAACTTCACTTCCACCCCAAGGAGCTCCTAAAGAAATAAAAGCAATTTTCATATATTTAACCTCTTTCAGTCACCACTTATCTACACTCATTAACACTGATTTTATTATGCTAAACTCAAAAATACTTTTTGTCCACAGATTATGCTGTTTATTTTACATCGCTGTTGTAAGTTTACAATGTTTTGTTACATTACAGATAAATGTTCACAACTTATCACCACTCATTAAATATTTGTTTTTTATCCACTAATTGCGTAGATTAACACAGATTATTTTTTAAATAGTAGAGAACTTGGAGCAGCACAGCTGCAAGCAAATTGTTTAACAACTAATTTAGGCAAATTTAAACGTTTTTTTATCAGTGTGAATCAGTGCAATCTGTGGACAGAATTCTTTTCCATTGTTTGTTACTAACCTTTCAATTTTTCCAGCTTGAAGCCGTTAAATATATCATTGAAACTTTTCTCATATATAAAATCAAGCCAGAACAATGAGGTAACCTCTCGGGAGACAGGAATATTTTTGGTATCAAAGGATATTAAATACAATGATGAGCCAGGTATAAGGTTAGCTGTTTTTTCCAATGTTTTAGTAAATTTCCCTTTTACAGTTTTTGCCATTTTCACTTCTACCATTTGATTTGTCCCATTAGATTCAATAATTATATCTACTTCATTTTTATTTGAATCTCTATAGTAATATAATTCAGCATTAATCAAATAATTTGCTTTCTTTTTAAGCAATTCAATTATTACAAGATTTTCAAAGATATTCCCAGCAGAAGGTCCATAACAAAGTGTTTCCGAGGATTGATAGCGTAAAATATGAGCAAGTAACCCAGTATCATAAAAATAGAGTTTTGAGCTTTTAACAACTCTTTTAGTTATGTTCTTAAAGTATGGGCGAAGCAGATATACAATTTGAGTAGACTCAAGCAAAGATAACCATTTTTTTGCGGTTGTAAAGCTTATACCGCAATCTCCTGCTATCTCATTTAAATTTAAAATAGAACCAACTCTAGCAGCTAGTAATTCAAGAAAATTATTAAAAAGAGATAAATTCTGAACTGCAAGTAAATTCCTTATATCACGTTCAAGATATGTTTGTAAATATGAAGCATAAAATGTCCTGTGGTTTACACCATGAATTGCCGGTTCTGGATAGAAACCTTTAAAAATCAGATCAAATGTTTTATTAACATCTAAATTCCGGGATACCAACTTTAACTCCTCAGTTGAAATCCCTAAAAGAGTATGAACAGATGCTCTACCAGCCAATGACTCTACAACACCGGCCATTAAAGGAAAATACTGCGAACCTGTCAAAATATACAATCCATTTATTTGACGATCTTCATCAACTTTTATTTTAATATATTCCAACAACTCTGGAGCATATTGTATTTCATCAATAATAATCATATTCCCGTAGTGATCAAGAAACATTTCCGGATCATTTTTAGCAATACTCCTTATATCCGGATAATCAAGAGTTATGTATTTATAATTTGGAAACAAATGCTTTAACAGCGTTGATTTTCCAGTTTGTCTAGCTCCAGTCAGAACTACTACAGGAAAATCTTTGGCTGATTCAACAATTACTTTTTCGATAGTTCTATGTATATATTTTTTCATAGTTATAAACCTAACCTGTATTCATGCAATATCAATATAAAAAGGTGAATTTGCATAACTTAACGAAAAATCAGCAGGTAATATGAGCATAAAGTTATGTCCCAGCCTAATCCGCATTGTTAGTGGACACTTTTATCTTTTTAAGATCTTTTTCCAGTCTTCTTTATAGAATGTTTTAGAATTTTTAAATAGATTAAATTTGATAATATGCCAAATAGCAGCTATTCCATCTTTCCAAGTAATTTTTTTACCTTCATCATATGTTCGCCCATTGTATGAAATGGGCACTTCAAAAATTCTTAGCCCCTTAACTTTAGCAATTTTAGCTGTAAGCTCGACCTCTATTCCAAAACGATTAGACTCAAGCTTAATATTTTGAATTACTTCTCTTTTGAATGCTTTGTAACATGTTTCAATATCCGTAAAATTCAAGTCTGTAAAGATATTTGACAAAAATGTCAGGAATTTATTGCCGAGTAGGTGGCGATAGTATAAAACTCTTCCTGTGCCACCCTGAAATCTTGAACCATAAACGACATCGACTTTACCGTTTAATAATGGCTTTAAAATAACAGGATAATCATCCGGTGAATACTCTAAGTCAGCATCCTGAATTATAACAAAAGGGGCTGTAGCTTCATCAAATCCTCTTCTAGTTGCAGCACCTTTTTCCATATTTTTATGGTTGTTTGAATAACTTTTTTTTATTATTCAAATAAGTTTCAAATAATTTTTACTGATTTATCAATTGAACTGCCATCAATTAGAATAAATTTAGCAACTTCTACTTATTCAAGCAATTCATCCAAGATAATTGAAATTGTTTTCTCTTCATTATAAATGGGTATAATAACACTAAGAATAGCTTTACTTGACATTCACCCTCCTAACCGGCAAATAGATTATAAACTTTAAGCATCTTCTCACCAGATTTTTTTGCACTAAAACTATTTAATATACGCTTTCTAGCATTTTCTTTGCACTTTTCTCTTAATTCAGGATGTTCAATAAACTTATTTATAGCTCTTGAAATACTTCTGAACTTATAAGGGTTGATTAACAATACACATTATTCACCCAATAGTTCTATCATTCCCCCTTTTTCACTTCCTACAATAGCCCTACCTGCACTCATTGCCTCAACACAAACATAAGAAAAACTTTCAAAAAGGCTTGGGAAGACGCATATTTCTGAATCAGCATAATATGATGCAAGATCTTTATTATCTACCCAGTCAATAAACTCAACTGCATCCTTGTGTCGATACAGTTGCTCCTGCATCCAATTTTTCATGTTTGTACCTGGAATATGTGACTTTTCATTTTTACCTATAAAACGAAAAACCCAGTCAGGATGTTTATCCAAAACTGCCGGAATAGCTTTTGTAAGAGAAACCATTCCTTTGAGAATATTCAATCTTCCGACAAATGTAATTCGTTTGCTTGTTTTTTCTATAGGTATATTAAGTAGATCATGAGCAGGTAAATAAGGATTGGGTATAACTCTAATCTTCTCGGGATCAATTTGCCAAAATTTTACAGCCCACTGCTTCATAGCTTTTGACGGGGCAGTAATCAGTTTAGCCTTTTCAGTAATAAGAAAGTCCGGGTCAGACATCTGATTTTTATCATGCTTACTCCAGTATCCAAAATCTATTTTTCCACGAATCATCCCACCCACTACAAATCTCATTTTTTGAAATAAAGGAGAGTAAGCATTTTGCAACCGTGTCACAAGCACACCAGGCGTATGCAGCCTTACAATTAGAGGGATTGCCGGATATTTATCCTTAATAAATTCAGCTTCACCTCCAATTTCCGGGCACTCCATTAATTGAAAAGGTTTTTTTTTATGAACCTCTGTAAACTTATCTGTAACTTTATATTTGAAGTCTTTAAGATTTTTTACTTTAACACGGTGAACAAAGTAGTCTTCATAAACTTCAGTTATGTCCCTCTCAAAACTGGCGGTAAAAACCTCAGGCGTATGACCTAATGCCAACATCATCTTTGCAATGTGGCAAGTATATGTTCCTATTCCACCAAACCCGGTATCAGGAGGAAATTCATGAGTTATATATGCTATGTGCAATTTAGGTACCTTATTCCTGTATACAAAGAGATTTTAAGATTGTCCAATATCATTATCATTATCAATATTGAATTATTGTTGAGAGATATTAAAATTTGATTCTTTGGGCTTTACCCATACGCCTTCCTGTACTCTAGTCATACCGTTCATTGCTTTTTCAAGAGGAATACTCGCTCTAATATGTATGTCAATATCCTTAGCATTCTCGTTAAATGGACTACTCTCAATAATTATGCCTCCAGGATTTAGATGCTCAATAAAATGATTTACTACATAATGGTAATTAGGTATATGTTCCAAAACATCCATAGCAATAATAACATCATAGTACCCAGTAATACAACCAATCGGATCAAACTTACCTTTATAATATGGCCGTATCTCACTAATACTTTTTATCCCATGCCGTTCAGCTCTAAATTTTATAAAATCTGCTTGTATACAATTGATTTCGAGAAAATCAATATTATACCCTTTTCTACCTAAATGGATGGTATGACAACCAGCCCCTGCACCATAGTCTAATATTTCCCCACCTTTTATAACATCAAGCTTGGTTAAATATGGGTGCACTGAATTTGCAAATAAATATGCAGCATTAAACCTATAAAACCAAGTAAGTTCAATATTTGTTTTTGGAGAGTTCCATGTAAACTCACTTTCAAAATGTTTTTTAGGATGTCTTAAAATGTATGGTTGTAATTGTTTGCGAGTAAACCCTGTATATGCAACCAAATCGCTAATAACATCATTACAACTAGGCTCATCTTCTATTTCTTGGAATCTATTAATAGGCAATTCATTTCTTGACAATCGAACTATACGATATTTAGGTAGCTTACAAAGATGCCATGTTTTTTGTAAAAGGCGATATATTTTTGGATAATTATTAAGTATTTTTTCGATTATAGTTTTCATGCATACCCTTTTTTGATGTTCAATCAACTGAGTGTGAGCTAACACCCATTTATTTTATACTTTCAACAAATTTTCTAAATCCTTTTAAAGAAAGCATTAGATATTTAAAATTAACTAAACCTTTTACATAAGCAGATACTAAATATAAAATATAATTAATTTTATTTCTATCTATAAGCAACTTATAACTATAGAGTATACCGTAAGTAATTCCAGAACTAAAGATTTTTCTGTCATTTTTGGGGAAATAACTACTTTTAAAGGACTTGTAGTATTTGTACAAATTAAATATATGTTTTACTTGAAGTGAATCCCAGCGAGTATCGTTATCTAAAGAAAGATATGCATATACTATATTTTCAAAAATGACAACAATAGGATTAAGACCCGAAAGTTCAATTAGAAACGGACGATCTCCAAAAACAGAAAATTTATTAAAGTCAAAATTGACTTTTTTTAAAAGTTTTTTCCTATAAAAAACAGTTCCGAATCCAAGAGTTTTTCCTTCTAAAAAAAGCTGAACTAATTTACTTTTATCTTCAATGACCATATGCTTTTTATCTATATTTCTAATGTAAATATTTTTATAGTTATCAAAAAAAGAAATTAGAGAATATGTATAAACACTATCAGGATTTTTCTCCAAAGCTTCAATAGATGTTTCAATAAACCTTGGATGCATAATATCATCTTCATGGAAAACATTGACATAATCAGCATCAGTCTGATAATAAAGAGAATATAACATATTAGGAACCGCACCAAGGTTCTTTGAATTCCTTTTATATTTGATATTCAAATCTTTAAAATTACTTAATACACTCTCATAGCTTTTGCTACTACAGTCATCAAATAAAACAACCTCGTCAGGGAGAAAAGTTTGTTGAGCAATTGAATCCAAACAAACTCTAAGCTTATCGGGTTGATTGTATATAGGAATATGTATTGCTACTTTAGGACTCTTCATAATTTAGTAGAAAGTATTTCGAAAAAGTTAGAGTAGAGTATTTAGCTGAGATACAGCCTTTAGTATGCCTTAGTGAAAAAGAAAAATCTCTTTATTTTAGAAAAAAAGACCATAATTGGATACTTTTTTCTCTTTACGTAAAAAGGATCTAAGAAGCGTATGGACAGCAATAGGATATTACGAAAAGTATAAAATTTAAATAATTCTTGATATTCTTTATCTTTACAAACTAAAGCGTATAATTCAGGAAAAGTTTTCTTTAAATTAACCACTCTGTATGTATATCTCCATCTTTCAAGCACATCCAAATTATAGTCCAGACATTTTTTAATCCGTTTTTGATTTAGAAAATATGGGGTATTAAACTCCTGATGAGAAAAATTTTCAATCTTTTCAATATATTTACTCAGATCATAGCCAAATTGGTATGTAAAATGACCGCCATTACTTCCATTCTCATCTTTTATAATGTCTGTTGCAAAATCTTTATAATAATTTCTGTTGCCAATAAATCTATTTTTGATAAATTTATATGGTGTTATTAATGTAACTCCACATATTTCATTCGATTTAAGATTTAAAAAATTATAATATGTTGTCAGTTCAATTATAGCGGGTTTTTGTAAAGGAAAGTTCTGCTTTATATGTGGAATGTTTACTATCTCATCTACATCTGCGACAATTATAATATCTTCCTCGGAAGCATTAACTAAAAGCCGTATTTGATCTCGCAAATAATGTTCTCGCTCCCATGCCGTTTTAAATTCAGGAAGATTGGTAATGGGTTTATAATCTATTTTTGCAGAATACTTTTTCAAATAATCTGAATGTTTCAAATAAAACATGGGTTTAGACAAACCAGAGAATGTCTGATTTGCTTCAATAATTAGAAATTTGTCAACATATGGTGCCATTAACTCGACCCGCAACTTCAGAATCTCCAATTCGCCACTATATAAAAAGCAATCAAATATTTTCATGATTTTTTAGGCTTTCAATAACTAATTTTATACCTGATTTAATATTAAATTTAGGTTTATAGTTAAATCTAGTACATGATTTCTCAATATTAAGAAAATTTACACTTTCTTTATTGCTAATTTTTTTGTCAAATGTTAACAGAACTTTTTTATCCAATAAACCTTCAACGATGTCAATAATTTCTTGCATTGAAGTAGCAATACCACTTCCAATATTATAAATTTCGTTCATCTGATTCTGATCTTTAATTATACATCCAATAGCAGACAGTAAATCATCAATATATATGAAAACTCGTTTGGGGCGCGAGTCTTTAAGCATCACTGTACCCGATTGTGCTTGTTTAAGAATACTTTGAATTAAAAAATGATCTCCTTGTCCTTCCCCATAAATATTAAACGGCCGAAAGATAATTGA
>CAZGAI010000122.1:0-8932 GCA_964523175.1 uncultured Victivallales bacterium
TTAATAATCATCTTCAAAAGCTTAGTACTATAATTCTAATTGTTTGAAGTGCAATTTTATTCTCCAGCAGTATTTCGGGTTTAATAAATGAATTAAACTCCCTGTTATCGCTCTATTTAAACAAATAATATTACTATTTACCCTACCTATAGGATTTAACTATGAAATTAATTGCATTAATTATATTTTCTTGGATTAATGTGTTACGGTGGACTTGGAGAGAAAAAAGATGTCGAGTTAGCATATTTCTGGTTTAATATATCTGCTCAATCAGGAAATAAAAAAACAGAAATTTTAAAAAAGAATCTAAAAAGCAAGCTTACCCAACAAGAATTACAGGTTGCAACAGGACTGTCTAAATTTTGGCTGGAAGATAAGAAAATAAAGAAAGATAGATTAAAAAATAAAATCGCAAAAATCCTTAATTCGAGAGAGAATACATAATATGAAAATATTTTTTTTAGCAATATGCTTACTATTATCAGGAATTAATTATACGGCTTCTGCAACAACTCATAAGCCAAATAATGAAAGTATAAGTTGTACCGACACTCATGAGGAGGATGCTTCCGAAAATCATAATGCCATACATATAGATGATGGTGCCGATAATCATAACGACAAAAATAATAATGAATGCAAAGATGAGGAAGATGAAAAAGATAATGAAACAATTGAGCTAAGTCCTGCAGCTGTAAAAGCCGCTGAAATACAAACTGAAATTATAAAACTGGAAAAAATACCAAGGTTGATTAGTGTTCCGGGAGAGGTCATTCCTGATCCTAATTTTTTAAGTAAAATTTCTGTAAGAATTTCATGCCAAGTTGAAAAATTATGGGTTAACATTGGTGAGACAGTCAAAAAAGGTCAACCATTAGTCACCCTTTCAAGTATTGAAATGGCTGAAGTTCAAGCTCAGTTACTGGATAGCTATAATAACTGGAGAAGAAACAAATCTCTTGTACAAACAAAGACAGTCAGCGAGGTAATATATAAAAAATCAGAAATTGAATTTTATAAAACAGTTTCAATTTTAATTTCTTATGGTATGTCAAATGAGCAGGTAAAGGATTTACTTAAAGAAGACAATCCAGAAAAAATAACTGGCCGCTTTATTGTTTTTTCTCCACAGGATGGAAAAATATATACAGATAACCTTGTATTGGGAAAACGTTTTGTGGAAGATCAGGAAGATGGCAATGAGCTATTAAGTATTATAGATTGTTCTTCCTTATGGGTAAAAGCCAGCCTGTCCGGTAATGATATTAATCAGTTAAAAGTAGGTGCTAAGACCATAATAAGCAATGAGAGAAACAATATAGAAGGAAAAGTTATCCAGGTACTTCCTAAATTAGATCCTGTTACAAGAACACAGAGTATTATTATATCTATTTCTAATATAAATGACAAATTACATCCTGGTGAATTTGTAGATTGTAGTGTTGCAGTTGACAGAATACAGCCTGTAGTAGTTGTGCCGGAATCCTCTGTTTTTCGTCTTGCTGACGGTGATTGGGCTGTTTATGAAGAAGTTAAACCAAACCATTTTAAGCAGAGAGAAATCTCACTTATAGAAACCATTGATAAAAATATGATTATAAGTGGAATAAAATCCGGCTCTAAGATAGTGACTGATGGGGCTTTTGCTTTGCATTCTGAATTGATAAAAAGTGGTTTTTCCACTAATTGTCATTAAGTCAGGGAGAAATAATGTTAAGAAAAATTATTTTATTTGCTATAAAAAACCGATTTTTAGTGATTATAGGCTTAATCGCAGTTATCATTGCCGGTATTATTACTTTGCCAGCCCTGAATTTAGATGCTTTTCCTGATGTAACGAATGTACAGGTAGCTATAAACACTGAAGCAGAAGGACTGGCGTCTGAAGAGGTGGAACAGTTGATAACATACCCCATCGAATCTGTAATGTATGCCCTCCCTGATGTCGAAGAGGTAAGATCACTTTCAAGAACAGGCCTGTCCATAGTAACTGTTGTTTTTAAAGACTCTGTAGATATTGATAAAGCCAGGCAGCTTGTTTTTCAAAGGCTGCGGGAAGCAGAGAAACAGATACCTGAAAGTATTGGAAAGCCCAGTATGGGACCAAATACTTCTGGATTAGGTCAGATTTATCAGTATGTTTTAAGAAACAATAATCCTGGGAAATATGATGCCAGAGCTTTGCGCAGCTATAATGACTGGTTGGTAAAATTGCTGCTGCTTCCCATAGAAGGAATTACAGATGTTCTTGCATTTGGAGGCGAAGTAAAACAATACCAGGTACTTGTTAAGCCATCAATGCTCCTGAAATATGATTTAAGCATGAGTGATATTGTTAATAGCATAGAAAAAAATAATAGTAACGCTGGAGGATGGTATCTGGACCGTGGCGACGAACAACTCGTTATTCGTGGAGTTGGCTGGATCAAACCCGGAAAACAAGCACTACAGGATCTGTCAAATATACCAATTAAAGAAAAAAACGGTACAGTCGTTCATTTAAGTGATGTTGCTAAAATAGCGTATGGAACAGAAATTCGTCAGGGTGCTGTTACTATGACTGTGCGTGATAAAAACGGAAAAGCAAAACCGTTAGGTGAAATTGTTACAGGTATTGTGTTAAAACGTACGGGAGCAAATACGAAAAAAACAATAGACAGTATAAAGAAAAAAATCCCGATCATTCAAAAAGCTCTTCCTGAAGGAGTAACCCTGGAAACAGTATATGATCAGTCTTACCTTATTACACATGCCGTTTACACTATAATTAAATCATTAATAATAGCATTTATCCTCATTTTTGTAATGTTGCTGCTGTTTTTGTTAAACTTAAGAGCCACATTCTTAGTTTTGCTGTCTATACCTATTTCCATAAGCATTGCATTGTCAGTTATGGCATATTTGAACATGTCAGCAAATTTAATGTCTCTTGGCGGATTAGCTGTAGCGATAGGCATGCTTGTTGACGGATCTATTTGCATGATTGAAAATATATTAAAACATATAGGTGACCATAATGATAAAATATATGACAAAGGCCGCGCGCATACAGAAGCACTTGAACTTCGTGTTGAAGAAGCGTCATTTGAAGTGGCCAGGCCAATTTTTTTTGCTACACTTATTGTTATAGTTGTTTTTATTCCTCTTTTGACTTTAGAGGGCGTGGAGGGCAAACTGTTTTATCCTATGACAATAAGCATAGTTATTGCAATGGTAGCAGCACTAATTGTCGCAATAGTTGTAATTCCGGCATTGGCAACTTATCTCTACCATCGTGAAGTTAGAATTAGAAAAAATTTTATTTTTGACCCCATAAATAAGCTTTACTGTTTCTGCTTAACAAAAGCTTTAAGATACTCTAAAACAATTATTATATCAGCAGTGCTCCTTCTTGTAGTTTCACTCTCTTTAATCCCCTTTATAGGGACCGAATTTATTCCTGAACTTGAGGAAGGGGCACTTAATATAAGGGTTACCTTAGGGCCGTCAGCCAGTCTTAATACATCCCTAAAAGTTGCAAAAAAAATGGAGGCCGCACTGACCACTTTCCCGGAAGTCACCTATGCTTCCGCAAGAATTGGGCGGGCGGAATTAGGAGGCTGTCCTGAAGTGGTATCAAACATAGAAATCATTGTCGGTTTGAAACCTGCATCTGAGTGGACCGGTGCCGGCAACAGAGAACAGCTTCAACGTAAAATGGAAAAGAAAATGTCGGTCTATCCAGGTCTAATATTTTCCTTTTCACAACCTATAGCAACCCGTGTTGATGAGCTGCTTTCAGGAGTTAAGGCTGAATTAGCTGTTAAATTATTTGGCCCGGACCTTAAAATACTTGCTGACAAAGGGAAGGAGATTGAAACAATTGTCAAAACTGTAAAAGGAACAGAAGATGTAGTAATGGAACCTATTTCCGGTGAGGCTCAGCTTGTTATTAATCCAATTAGGGAAAAACTGAAACGATATGATATAGGTGTAGATCAGGTTATGTCATTAATATCAAACAGTATAGGAGGAATGACGGCAGGACAGATTATTGAAGGAAATGAACGATATGATATATATGTTCGCTTAGAAAAAAAATATCGTGATAATATACAGGCAATTCGAAACCTTCTGCTTCGTTCTCATAGTGGTATGATAGTTAAGCTTGGTGACGTTGCAGATGTAGAGATAAAGGCTGGGCCACCTCAAATTAAGCGTGATGATGTTCAGCGCAGAGTAGTTATTCAGGCTAATATAGGTGAGAGGGATATGGGAAGTGTCGTTGCTGAAATAAAAAGTAAGATTGCTTCAAAAGTTAAACTTTCTCCTGGATATACAATAGTTTATGGAGGTCAGTTCAAAAACCAGGAACGGGCTCAAAAAAAACTGATGATTGTTGTTCCTATTTCACTGGCTTTAATATTTATACTCCTGTATTTTGCATTTAATTCAGTAATTCAATCTATCCTCATAATGGTAAATGTGCCAATGGCAGTTATAGGTGGAATAATTGCGTTATTTATCTCAGGGGAATATCTTTCTGTACCAAGCTCTATAGGCTTTATTGCATTATGTGGCATAGCTATTCTTGATGGTGTTGTTATGGTTAATGCTGTTAATCAGAATATTAAAGGAGGAACTGAACCTTTCAAATCAATTTATAAAGGGGCAGTATCAAGACTCAGCCCTGTTTTATTAACCACAGTTACTTCAGCGTTAGGACTTATACCTCTCCTTTTTTCAAAAGGAATTGGTGCGGAAATTCAGAAACCATTAGCTGTTGTTGTTGTTGGAGGCCTTTTTTCTTCAACACTTCTTACTCTTTTTGTATTGCCTGTTTTATATAAAACATTTTTCCCTCTTATGCAGAACTGGAGGAAACATAATTAAAATTATCGCAGTGTAAAGAAATGGGTGCGTCTATATTCTTTTTGTACTTGAAGCCGGCTTTGCTGCCGAGAGTATATGGTTTTGGTATGTCAGTTTAAGTTTTCAGGTCTCGATAAGAACTTGTTCAGGTAACTTGTAGAAATTGAATATTTTTTGGCTATTGAATATATTTTCTGTTTAGTTTGTTCGCTGTAATGTGCAGTAAGTTTACTATACAGGTGAAATATATACTGCTGTGCCCATTGTCTAGGCAGAGTTTTACTACCTTTTAATGCATTATTTAAGCTTTCGCTGTAAATAAGTTCATGCTGATTACCGTTTGTATCTGTACCTGTTATTCTTAGGCTTACTTTGTCAATATTTGGTTTATACTGTCCGTAAAGAGTAATACTCCGACCCTGATAGAGGTTAGGAAGTTTTTTGGGAAATGTTTCAGCAGACAAATTACTTGAAATCTGGTAGTTCAGGTCTTTAAGTATAGTACTGCCTGTCGAGATGACATCTTTTTTCAATACATCAGAACTGTTGGCCATACCTGTCTGGGTAAATACTCCTCTGTTTCTGTACGCCAGCAGATCAAGAAGGAATGTATTTGATTTTTCAGCGTTAGTAAACGTAAAAATACTTGCTGTCTGATGGTTTTTGTTTGATATTGTATTTATAAAATTACGGCTGTCAACAATATCGCCGGAGTTTAGTTGTCCGTCTGAGAGCATAAAAATAAGCAGGGGACGACCTGCAGTTTTATATTTGGAATCAACATATGGTTCAAGTGCTTTGTAAAGATTAGTAGAACCGGATTGTTGAAGTTTATTTAAAAACATTATTGCTTTTTTAATATTCTTTTCTGTAGGCTTTTCCATCTTACTAAACAGGGCTAATGGTTTATCTTTAAAAGCTACAACTTCAAAACGGTCTTCCGGGTTTAAGTGTGGAATGGATGTTGCGATTCCTTTTACAAATTCTGCCAGTTGATAGTTTGCAATACTTCCTGAAATATCAATGAGAAAAATAATATCCCTATTAAAGTTTTTAAAATGAGCTGCATCTTTGTTTGTGGAAATAATAATTTTAAAATAACCGCCATGATTATATTGCGAGTATTTATATAGCATTATTTTAAGGAACGGGTCTATTGGGGTCGTCTTTTTTAAAGCGAGCAGCTTTGTTTCTGAAATCAAGGTTGGTTCTTTATGAAAAATTATTTTTGGAGAAGGAACCCTTATCTTTAACGGCATTATTTTTTGAGTTGAATCCGCTACATCTGTTGGTTGTATATAATTATTTTTTCTATTGTATAATAATGGAGCGCTGTATTCTTTTCTTGGGATTTTAGGAATAATCAAATGGTTATATTCCAATTCTTTTTCAGTAAGTTTATCTCCATCAAACTGGATGATTTTTGGTTGGAAGGTGATTTTCTGCATTGCAACCGGTTTAAAGTTAGATGGAGGGTGTATGACCGGTATCTGTGGAGTAGTGATGGCGTAGTTTTTTGAAAATAAGACCGGTTTTACTTTATATCTTGTTTTAAGTGGTTTTAGCGGAGCTGTAGAAATACTTTTTGAAATAGTAGACTTTTTTTCTAGTGCCTGCAGCTCTTTTATACTAATAATATTTGTTTTAGTAAAAGTAATGACCTGACTCTTTTTTCTAGGTAGATCATAGTCGAAATTTTGTTTAACTTTTATATTTTCCAGTAATGATAATATAAAAACATGAACCAATAAAGATAAAATGACTGATATTATTATATAATGTTTTTTTTTATTGAGTTTTTTCATTTTTATCTAATGCTGATTTGGAAGCCGATGCAATTTTGACTACATGAATTATATCTGTAAAAAATAGAGCTGTTTTTAATATTTGACAAGGTAAATAAATGTACTTTTAATGTTTTATATTCAACTCTTTGATTTTTGACTATATATTTGTTATGAATTTATTCATTTACACAGTAACTTATAAATAAGTTTTAGTATTTTGTAAATTGTCTTTTGTTGTTTTTTATTTGAACTCTAATGTTGCATCAAACAACGGGTAAAATATCATTAGAATTTTAAAATTTGAAATCCGAAACTTTAGTTAATAAAATAATTGGATATTATAACTATCAAAGGAGTAATTTATTATGAAAAAAGGGAAATTGATAGTGGCATCAAGCCAGGATTCGGCTGATTTATTGTATGCAACAGGTTTTAAAGCTCCGGACCCGATTGTGTATTTTTCTGTGGAAGGTGAAGTTAACGGTATTGTTGTAACTGCACTGGAACTCCAGAGGGCTGCGAGTGAAGTTAAAGAAGGAGTAACTGTATTTGATAGAGATGATATTATATCCGAAGAGTGTACCGAGAAAAATCTAAAAACGGTAGTCAAAGGTGTTGTAGAAAAATATCCTGTTGATACCTGGGATGTTCCTGCAGCATTTCCTTTGATATATGCTGAATATTTGAAATCTTTAGATATTAATTATAACTGTATAGTAGGAGATTTTTTTCGACAACGCAGCAGAAAAACTTCGGTTGAACTTAAATATATTTACGATGCAGTGAAATTGACGGAAAGAACAATGTTTCGTGCTGAATCAGTTATACGGGAATCTACGATACAGGATGACGGTAAATTATTCTGGCAGGGCAAGGAACTTACTTCTGAAATCATAAAAAGAGAAATAAATATTGAAGCTGTTCGCGGTGATGCCGCTGCACTTGCTACAATTGTTGCCTGCGGAAAACATGGTTCTCAACCTCATAACACCGGAAGCGGTGTAATTATGGCTGGACAGCCTATTGTTGTTGATATCTTTCCCAGAGTTGAATCTAACGGCTACTGGGGTGATATGACACGGACCTTTGTAAAAGGCAAAGCTGAAAAAAGAGTAAGAGAAGCCTATGCCGCAGTTAAAGGGGCAAGGGACTTCGCGAAAGGTTATATAAAAGCAGGAGTAATACCCTCTGAATTACATAAAAAAGTTGTAGCGTATTTAGAAGATAAAGGTTTTAAGACGGGAAAATCAGAAAACTCTTATTTTGGTTTTTTTCATGGCTTGGGACATGGTCTGGGACTTGAAATTCATGAACAGCCTTCTGTCGGCTCAGTAAATGATAAACCGCTGGAAGTTAATAATGTTGTTACTGTTGAACCCGGTGTTTATTATCCAGAGTGGGGCGGAGTAAGGCTTGAGGATGTTGTTGTTGTAAAAGAAAACGGCATTGAAAGCTTTACCGATTACCCTGATTGCCTGGAGATTGAGTGATTTGATGGTTTGATTAAAATTTGGTCTGCCCTGCGAAGCTCTGTAGAGCGAAGAAGGGTGATTTGGCGATTTTAATGGGAATAACGTTCCATTTTTGAGATAGGAATAAAGCTGATCCCAAATGCTGTTTTGCGCATAGATAGTGGGCGACCGAAAACTTTGTTTTCGAGTCGTTTCTAGTAACATAACTTTATATTTTATTCTCTATCATCAAAAATTTTCTAATAAATCTTTAAAAAATTACTTTTAGTCACATAAACTGAGCTTCACAATCATTTTTAGACAGAACTATTATGTAATGTTTAATAAATAATCACTTTATCTTCAATAACAAACTTTATGCAGCCCATTTTCTTTTGACCTGCTTCATCTTTTCAGATCGTTTCTTTCTGGCAATCTCTTTTTGTTGAATAATATTTCCCAAAATCTGAATATTTCTCCCAAGAACGGCATATGAAATATATCGTTTAAATGAATTTAAACCTCGATCAGGACATCTATCAAGTCCATGATTTTCAAGAGCATTAATTCCTGACTCTACTGCTGAATGTTGATGTTT
Source organism: uncultured Victivallales bacterium (assembly GCA_964523175.1). Classification (GTDB taxonomy): domain Bacteria; phylum Verrucomicrobiota; class Lentisphaeria; order Victivallales; family GWF2-38-69. The sequence goes on from CAZGAI010000122.1 coordinate 8,688, forward strand.
AGCTTCTTTAAATTCCTGTGAATATTCCCATTCTTTATCTTTCTCTGCCAGTTTGCCTTTTTTGGGAAGTATAACTTTATCAATTATTTCTTCAAGTTTAGGTTTATTTGCAGGAGACCAGAATCCTTTATCGAAACTTAAACTGTTTAAATTAGAAAACAACTCTTTCGTTTTTTTTGTAAATGGAACAGCTATCGTTTTATCGACCTCGGACTGCATTACTCTATGATTTAGAATAAAACCAA